>NZ_JBPYCT010000011.1:33767-53443 GCF_051846875.1 Flavobacterium sp. ARAG 55.4
ATTTTCTATAAGCACTTCGACAGGCTCAGTGTGACAATGGTGGGATTTATTATTCTATTTGCTACTTATACTGTTGTTAGTCTGAGCTTGTAAAATCACTTCGATTCTTTGTCATGCTCTGAACAGACTTAGCTCAGTGTGATAATAATGGGATTTCCTATTCTATTCGTTACTTATACAGCTGTCAGTCTGAGCTTGTCGAAGACATTGGGATGTTATAAAATCACTTCGATTCTTTGTCATGCTCAGAACAGGCTTAGCTCAGTTGACAATGGTGGGATTACTTTTATGATCTTTGAAAAGGGTAATCTGACGAAATCGATAGTATTTTCTATAAGCACTTCGACAGGCTCAGTGTGACAATGGTGGGATTAATATCTAGAATTATATTTTATAATCCACTCACAGGCTTCGCGGATGGCGCCTTCGGATGATTTGTTTGTCAATACATAATCTGCATTTTGTTTCACTATTTCTATGGCATCTGCCGGTGCAAAAGACCAGCCTACACTACAAATATTTGCTAAATCATTGACATCATCTCCTATGTAAGCCATCGCTGCCAAAGCGGTATTTTTTTCCTTCGCGAAATGCTGTAAAAAAGCATATTTGTCTTTTACTCCTAAAAAAGTATTTTCAATCTGAAGTTTCTTCATTCGTTGGGCAACGATTTCTGAATTCTCTGATGTAATTACTACAACTTTCAGCTGATTTTGTCTTAAAATCTCTAATCCCATACCGTCCCGCATATTGAAGGCTTTGGCTAATTCTCCGTCAGCTGAATAATACACCTGCGCATTCGTAAAAACTCCATCTACATCTAAAACCAAATAATCGATTCTTTGGTGTTTTTTGGCTTTTTTAAGTCGGGAAGCGAGTAATTCTTCTTTAATTTTCCAATCGGTCATCGAGTCGATTTCGACCAAAGTCGTTTCAGGCATTTTTATCAAACCAATCTTACCACTGAGGCGGTTTTTTGTTTCCAAAAAAGCGGATTTTGTAGTAGAATAAACTGCTCCATTTTCTATTAATAGTCCATCAAAATCCTGGCGTCTAGGCCGGTTAAATACATTATAATTTTGTGGAGTTCCATTTTCGTTCCAAGTGAAACGGTTTGTATTGACAACAGTTAAAGCCGAATCGTATTTTTCTGTTTCTATTTTGTTTAAAACAGCATTGATATCCGCTACTGTAGTCATTGGCGAAGTGGCCTGCAACAAACATAAGATATCAAAATCATATTGTGTATTTTCAGCAAATTCCAACATCGCACTTTCGCTAGAAGCGGTATCTGTGGCATTTTCATCTGAACGCAATAATGCTTTTACCTTGGGTGTCCAATGGTATTCGTTGTCAATGTAATTTATAATTTCCTGATCATCCGTAAACACACAGATTTCATCCAAATCAGAAAAAACAGCTTCGGTCAGTATCCAGGCAAACAAAGGACGACCCAACATTTTCTTTTTGTTTTTCCCTGGAATTCCTTTGGAGTCTTTGCGTAACGGAATAATGGCTGTTTTTTTCATTTATTGGTCTTTTTACCTATTGGACTTAAAAACAAATATAGTATTTTGAGACTGCTAATTCATTATTTTTTTGTAAGTCTGAGCAAGGACTTCGACAAGCTCAGTCTGACAGAAGCAGTATCAAAAATAATTAACAAAATACTATATACTAAACTTCTTTTTTAAAAGGACAAACTTCCATCAAACCGTTTCGTAAAGATTCCAGAAGTTCCTCTTTTGGTAAACTTGGAAAAGTAATAAATAACTGCTCTAATTCAGATTCTGAATAACACACTTCTTGTATTTTCGGTTTATAAAAAGCGATATCTACTGACTCTAAATAATCCTGGTATTTAATATCGTCTCCAAAAACTTTATCGGAAAATTTCTGCCAAATCGCAGGAATGCCATAGGCATGTGCTACGATGATTCCGTGTAAGGAAGAAGATATTATTTTTTCGCATTGTAGAAATTCTATCGTCTTCGATTCTACATCAGTCGTCATCATATCTATCAAATGTACTTCGGGATTATTTTGAAACCAATTGGATACTACTTTAAAATCATCATAGTGTGGAATCAGTCCGTATTTGTATTTCTTTGTTATTTTTGGAGCAAAATAACGAGGCAACAATAAAGCAGGATCCCCATAAACTTCAGGGACTTCATAGCCTGCTTCTAAAAGAAATTCACGGGTTTGTGGTCCACGGACGGCTAAAAACTTTGCTTGTTTAATTGGGTATTCTTTGCTGATAATCCCACTACCCCAAACCATACATTTGTGGTTAACATGGGTTAGAATACTTCCTACAGTTACATGGATAGGCGTAAAATAATCTAATACAGTCCATTTCTTAGGCCAGGCAAAAACCACTTTTTTTCCTGAAATTTTTTCTACCAGATACTTCCCCAGCAAGTCGCCATAATTCTCTTTGGGCTTGCCCTGTATCAGTTTTTCATTCCACCAGAATAGTCGAATTGTTTTTGAAAATTTCATTGATTCTTACTTTTAGATATTCAAACATTGACAAATTCATATCAGATGACTTAATCAATATATAACTTTTTTCTGTTCCAAATAAAATCAACATTCATTATTAGACATTAAAAATAATTTCAACACAATTTGATCTAATATTTTTTTCCTTTCTTCTTTCACTAAAGCGATTCCTTTTTTGCTAATTGTATTATAAACTCTAATACATTTATTTATTCTAATCACAAACTCTTCTGAAGACATATTATCTATAAAGTTAAAGAGTTCTTCCGGCGAGGAAAATTGTGAATAATCAATAAAGCTATTTTCAGGAAATACCTCATATGCATTTGTATTCTTAGCATAATAGATTGGTAAACAATAATTTTGAATGCTATCCCAAATTTTTTCTGTCATATAATTGAAAGCAGCAGTATTTTCAAAACACAAATTAAAATTGTACTGACTTAAGACTCTTATTTTACTTAGCCCCCAATCGCCATCTCGAGAATCTTCAATCGAAATACCTTTAGGCCATCCTTTTCCATAAATATCTAAAACTCCCTTGCTATTCCCATACAAAGCTACTCGAGATCTGAGAGCTACAAGGTCAATATTATTACCTTTATATATTAATGGAGAAGCATCTATTCCTTGATAATAAGACATTAAAGAAACAGTTTTTTTAGAATCAAGTATAAAATTATCGGGAAAAATCTCTAGGTTTTGGTTTATTTTTTTACAATGCACAGATAGATTCGTAACAAATATATCTCTAGTATATATATTCATAAAATGACATTTAATCATTCCAAATAAATATTTTTTACTTTTAACAAAATGAGTATCAAATCTCGGCTCAACTGTCCATATTAAGAACTTCTTACCGAAAATAAATCTCCAAAAATATTTCTTAAGAAATTTAAAATTTTGAGAAATTATTATATCTGCGTCTTTTATCTTATCTATAACATAGATATTATTTTTTTTTAAATAGTCCAAATCTCCTTCTTCAAAATCATCAAAAGGTGTATATTTAAAAGATGAAACTTTATATAGTTTTATTGTACTCATTTATGTTATATTTTTGAAGTATATACTGTTTGATGACATCAAAATCAAGACTTTTTATAAATTCTGTTTGACCATTGGATATGCAAATTTTATTAATAGTGTTGCGTTGGATAATAACTTTCAAAAAAAGTTGTTTTATTTCTTCTAAATCATCCGGATTCTCAATCAAGATTCCATTCACACCATTTTCAATAATTTCTGCCGTTGCTCCTCCCGGATTAGATTGAATGGGAAATGCATTCATACAAATGGCCTCCAACAAGGTATTAGGAATTCCATCTGAATTACTGTTTCCAACATATATCAAGGATTCCCCCATGAGTTTTATGACTTCTCTATGGATTATCTTTCCTTTAATTTTAAAATTTGTCCAAAGTTTTAATGGAGATTTGTTTATAAAATCGAATACTACAGAATCTGCTCCAAAAACAATAATTTCAAAATCAGAAAATAAGTCCTGCAATTGTTCTATAGCTTTCAAAACCGGAATAGCCCTACCGGAACGTCCCTGAAAACCTTTTATCAAAATTGTTTGTCTTTGTTCAACAGGAGTTTTATATTTTTCCATTTCAGATAAATCATATCCTCCTCCTCCTGGAAAAACGCCTAAAAACTCTCCTTCAAATCCATATATTTGGGCTATTTTGTAATCGCGTTGGCAATCGGTGAATAAATAATTAATTCGGGGTAATACTCTTTTTATGTCTTTTAAATACTCTGGAATATTTTGAAAATAGAATAAATCGCTCCCCCAGGAAGAATACATCCATTTTAGATCAGGGTATTTTTCCATTACCGAAATAATTGGAGCACAAGACAAATACAAAGCAAAACTATGCACTACATCAGGTTTGATTTCGTTAAGATAGTCTTCAAAAACCCGAGCAGTATCTCTGTCATTGATTTTTTTTATCCAGCGGTAAATTATTGGCAGTTTTGACTTTATGAATGTGCGTCCGGGATAGTCCCATCGTAATTTCCAAGATGTTTTTTGAGTCACCCAATTGATTCTTTCCACTTTATCACTCATACCGGAAATATCAAACCAATGGACTTCGTGACCGGAGTCCTGAAGCTGTGCCGTCCATCGAAAAAAATGGAGCGAAGGAATGGAGACCATTAGGATTTTCATTATGGAAAATAAATTTTAAATTGAATTTTATTATTATCAGATTCAAAAGAATATTGATAGGGCAAATTTCTATAATGAAGAACTATTTCTCGTAAAATCATATCATTAACTTTTTTCATAGATAAAAACTTTAGATACTTTTTCCCTAAAACCTTTTTTAGCTGCTGTTCAATTTTGTTTAAAAATGAGGGATTCTTTATAATTAGTGATATTACTTTATTTTCAAAATCATCCATTTGAGCCAAAAAAGCATCTAATTTTACATTATCAGGAAGAATTTCTATAACCAAATTAGGATTTTCCAAAAGCTTAGAATAATGATTTTTATTAGGTAAAACTCCCCATTCACTGTTTACGTTTGCTATTATTTTTTTAGTACTCTGTGAAAGTTGTATATAAGAATGATTAATTCTCTCTAAAGTAAAATGATAGGGATATGTGCTTTGAATTGTCCTATAATTTTTAGAATGCCATTGATGCTTGATCAAAATCTCTTTATCATAAAATTTCACTTTGTTTCCTGCATTACGTAATCGAATATGAACATCAGTATCTTCAGCCCCCCAGCCGTGATAAAATTCATCATAACCATTTATTTTTTTTAAGAGTTCTGTAGGATATAATGTCATTCCTGTTGCTTCCTCATTGGTTTTATGTTTTATTATATAATCTTCAAATGGTTTATCTATTATTGACTCTGACTGACTCAACACTCCTACCTGAAAATAAACAGCTTGATCTTCTTTTTTAAGCCTGTACAATTTTTCTACAAAATCATGACGATACAACATATCAATATCTCCAACAAAAAAATAAGGTTTATTAGATTGCTTCAGGGCAATATTAATAGCTCTAGATTTGTTCCAAAGCTGTCCCTGAACAGGACAATCAATATAATTGATTTGAGAATACTTTTTTAGTAGTTCTACTAATTGTAATTTATACTCTTTATTAGAGCCATAATCTACTAAAAACACTTCAAAATCAGTACAACTCTGTTCTGACAAAGATTGGAGGCAATTTTTCACGATTCGTAAATTGCGGTTACGGATAGTTAAAACTAAGGTTATCATCGATAGCTTTTATATAAAGAATACAAATACATTTTTGAAACCGAATATATGTGAAAAAAATATTTAAGATTACAAAAATACAATTTAAAGGCTTCTACATAATTTCTCTCTCTATTATATCGAACCATTAATCTTATTTTTTGCTTAATTAATGCTTGTTTTACTATTTCTTTCCTAGACTTAAAACTTGAATCTTTTAAAATTTCACGAGTTATTCGCGAATTAATTTCATCAATTGTGCTTACTTTTTTTCTAATTTTAGAAGATACACCTATTTCCATTCTATAAACTGCTGTAATTTCATCTAAGAAATACACTTTACCTCCATTCTTTATTGTCCATAAATAAGTAGGCCAGTCTCCATAAGGATAGTTTAAAATCCAATCAGGAATTTCACTACAATTATCCTGAATATTTTTAAAAAGGGCTGTCACTGAAGGAATATAATTATCAAAAATTAAATCATCAAAAGTACTTGATGTTTTTTGTGGTATAACAGTGGATTCTTTAAATTCTCCATTTGGATAAAGCTTCCTAACTCTTGTATATATTATTGAAAAATCGGGATTAGATTCTAGAAAATCAACTTGTTTTTGCAATTTATATTCATCAAGCCAATAATCATCTCCATCACAAATAGCGATGTATTTACCATCGCATTCCTTTAAAGTTCGCATATAATTAGCAATCAAGCCAATATTAGTATCAAGGGCGGGTAAAATTTTAATTTTATCAGGGAATTGTTGAGCATAAATTTCACAAATCTCCCTTGTAGTATCAGTACTACAATCTTCACCTATTACTAATTGGTAAGTAAAATTAGTCTTTTGCATCAAAATACTTTCTATTGCCTGAGCAATAAAATTTTCCTGATTGTAAGTCAATACAAAAACACTCACTTGATTACTACTCATTAACATGTTATTTTATATATTCCTAGAAAAACTTACAATTGAAATATTCAGTAAAATTTAAAAGAAAAATTCATTATCATTATTTATTATAGTTTCAACCTACTTAAAGTTTCTTTAAGATAATCAGATGAAAGATAATATAATAAATCCTCTCTGTTCATATTTACTAAACCTTTGTTTTCTAACCAAAGCTGGTAAAAAGTAGAAATATGTTCCTTAATTTTATCAATATCATTTATGGGACTCCAATATGGATATTGCTCTCCTAATAATCGTTTTGACTCACTATAAAAAGGTCCTAACAACAAAATTGGTTTTCGGGATTGGATACAATGAGCAAATTTACCAGGCAAAAAAGGACTTATTGGACCTAACGCTTCTAAAATAACATTTACTGTAACTTGTTGCTGCATAACCAATACCTTTTTAAAAGGTATAGAACCATCACTCAAAAAGAGCTGAGCAAGTTTTTTTTGTTTTTCCCTAATAGATTCATCAAAACAAGAAGGGGCTCCAATGAAATACAACTTCGCACATGCTTTAGCTTCCGGGTTCTGCTCTAAAAATTGTTCAAATGCTTCAATAAGTGACATGGGGTTCCTTGCACTCATCATATTTCCCGCATGTAAAATGATAAAATCATTAGGATTTAAATACGTTAAAATTTTTTCTTTATTGAATATTTCTTCCGCAATTTGATGAGGAACTATAACAGCTTCATTTTTTTGTCCCGGATAATAACTTTTCATCCAATCGGCTAAAAGCTGACTCGGATACAACAGATATTGAGAATGATTAACAATTTTAAGAAAAAAATCTCTCTTGAATTGATGTCCAGGTTCTACCCAATCATAGGGTCTGGGATAACTGTGCATTGGATAAGGATCATGAACATAAGCTAACCATTTAGGATGCCATTTAGGCAAAGCTAAAAGAGCCTTATGAGGCCTAAAGCTAGATGCGTAACTTAAGGTAAGTACCCAATCAGGCTGAAAATGAGTTTCTTTTTCTAAAGCTTTTGTTATACTGTTTACATCATTAAAAAAAGTAAAAGAAAAACCAAAAAGAGATTCTACTTTTGTATTTATATTAATTTTTAAATATTTAGAAATTTTACGTTGTGTCCGACTCAAAAAATACATAAAAGAAAATTTAATTTCTTTGATTGATACACATTTAATCCCTTCCAAATGTATTTCTTTTCTGGAATAATGATATACTAATGTTTCAAAACCCGCTCTTTTTAAATTCTGAATTAAAGCCACATTAGCTTTAGAACCACTACTATCTTCAATATCAATTGAATCAACAACTACCAATATTTTCATCTATGTGTTACTTGCTAAAAAATCAACAACCTTTTGTGAGGCATGGCCTTGACCATATGGGTTTTGAGGATTGTCAAAACCCGAAAAATTATTTAAAAGTTCCTCAATACTTTCTTCAATCTTTTTTTGTTCATTACCTATTATTTTACAAAATCCGGCTTCGACTCCTTCCGGTCGTTCCGAAATTGTACGGGTTACTAAAACAGGTATCCCTAAAGAGGGCGCTTCTTCCTGTATTCCCCCGGAATCAGTTACAATCAAAAAAGATTGTTGCATCAACCACACAAAAGCAGGATAGGATGAAGGCGGAATCAGATAAACATTTTTTTTATTGTTCAACTTTTCTCTTACCAAATCCTGTACATTGGGATTTAAATGTACCGGATACACCACGCTCACATCTTCCCTTTCGGCAATAGTCAATAGTGCCTCACATAAGTTTTCTAAACCCAAACCATAATTTTCCCTGCGATGTCCTGTCACTAAAACTATTTTTTTATCCATAGGTATAGTCTTTTTTAATAGTTCAATTTCAGGAAGTAAATATCCATCTTCCGAAATTTTAGCCTTAGTCCATAGCAGCGTATCAATAACCGTATTCCCGGTTTGTATGATATTTTGAAACGGAATTCCTTCGTTCAGTAAATTTTGAGTGGCCACAGTCGTAGGGGTAAAATGGATATCGGCTAATTTACCCGTAAACTGTCGGTTAATTTCCTCAGGAAAAGGAAACTTTTTATTAAAACTACGCAATCCGGCTTCGATATGTCCTATTTTTATCCCTAAATGAAAGGCAGCTAAGGCTACCATTGAAGAAGTGGTGGTGTCTCCATGTACCAAAACCAAATCTGGTTTTACTTCCTGAAGTATGCTATCCATATTTGACAAAATAACAGCACTAAGACTATTCAGTGTTTGATTGGGCTGCATTAGATCTAAATCATAATCGGGAACGATTTCAAAAAACGCCAATACCTGATCCAGCATTTCCCTGTGTTGGGCGGTTACACAAACCAATACTTTAAAACTTTTTTGTGCTTTCAAAGCATGATATAATGGTGCCATTTTAATAGCTTCAGGCCGGGTGCCAAAACACAATAAGATTTTCATTAAAAATACGTTTTTTTCATTATTTTCCACTTTCCGTAAGCAAATAATCGTAAAGGTAAACTAAAATAAAAAAAATACCATCTTAGTTTTTTAAACTTTGATAATGGTGTTCTAATTAATAGTCGTTGAAACAATTTATACTCTTTGAAATTTAAAGAAAGTTGTATAAAATAATGTAATATTTTTTTTGTAAGCAATTCATGTTCAACTAAATTATCAAACACTAATAAAATTGCTTCCGCATAGGATGCTCTTCGAATAGGGCTATTACTGTAAAATTCTCCTGTGTTTGACTTAGCATGTTTACGACCAAAGAACAAACATTTTTCTATTGATATCCCTCTAAATCCTGTAGATATAATCCTAGAATACAATTCCCATTCCTCGGCATACATTAAATGCTCCACAAATCTATTATTATCAAAACATTCTTTTTTCCACATCACTGCACAGGAGTTAATTGGAAGTTCATTTTTTAATATTTTTTCTATATCTATTTTATCAATATAAAAAGAATTATAAGTTTTAGAATAGTCAAAATTAAATTTAAAATCCCCTCTAAAAACTTCCCTAACAAACCTACAAAAAGAGACATTATTTCTAGATATTTCTAAAACGCATAGCTCTAAATTTTGAGGATGGACAATATCGTCATCATCAAAAAAAATAATATAATTTCCTTTTGCTAAATCTATGCCATAATTTCTACAACCCGGTAATCCTTTTTTATAACTGTCAGATCGTTTTAAAAACTGAAATCGAGGATCTTGCTCTAAAAAAGGAGCTACAACTTCAGCTGTATTATCATCTCCTCCGTCATCAATAATTAGGCACTCGAAATTAACATAGGTCTGATTTTGAATAGATCGTAAGCTTTCTGAGATATAGGCTTCCCTATTGTAAGTTGCCATTATTATTGAAACTATTTTTTTTGTATACATTTAAATATTCTATTTTATTTAAAATTGACTTTTCTAAATAATTCCATGAAAAGTAACTTAAAGACAATTATAAAGGATACTGAAACTAATAATCAATAAATTTAAGAATCTTGTATATATAAATACTTTACAAGAATTTAACTCAGAAGATAAACGTATATTTATTGATTTTTATTTAAGCTTTAATAAACAATTGTCTTTTTGCTAATACTTTCCAAGGCAGTTGTTTGTAAACCTTTGTCAATACGAAGATGTATTTCATTTCCATAATTATAAATAAATGATTTATCAGTACTTAAACGTAAAGCTCTTTTTAATGATATTAAATTAGAATAGGAACTTCTAGAATTTCCAATAAAGAAACTTGCTCTACTACATATTTCAAAGTTAATAGCAGCATTAATTTCATATTCAAGTTTTGAATCAAAAAAATAATTACAACTATAATTTTTTTTCTTAAAATAGTTTATTATTTCTTGATGATTTTCACCTGATGTAAAAAATATATTCTTAGATTTACTCACAGTCGAAAGCATACTTATTATTTTATCTAAACTTACTAATACTGATTCTTTTTGATCCGATATTTCTAAAAACTCAGCATGTTTTTTCCAATCCGATTCTGTTCTTATTTGAATAGCCGTTTCTATCCCGTTTAATAAATATTCTTTTACGATATTTTCATATTTAGGCTTAAGCTTCAAAGCTTCTAATACTTTTAACTTAGTTGACTCAGAGCTTAGCATTCCAGATTTACGCTCTATTTCTAATTCTTTCTCCGAATAATTCCACAAGTCAATATCATTATCTATTAGTTTCAAGTTTAAAAACTTTAAAAACTTATTAATTTTAATTTTATCTTTAGGAATCATTATATTTTTATTGCTATAATGTTTACTCATTACTTCATTAAAATACTCGATATCATAAATATCTGAAAATAGAATTTTACTGTTCCAACCAAAATATGGCTCTACTATATATGCCTTTTTCTTTAAGGCGATATCACAAGCACTGAATAGACAATGAAGTTTATTACACAAGCCCCCTTTTAGTGTTACAATTAAGTATTTATTTTTGTAATTTCTAAATAACTTCTTAATTGTATAGAGACGTATTTTATGTATATTTTTTTTTATTCTAATTGTATAACATTTAGTTATCATTTTTCAAATTATTAAAGATTAAATAGCTAATAAGTTATTTTTCACTTCACAAATTATAATAATTTCTTCATATTAAATGTTCTTTTAATCCATCGAAAAGGTTTTAATATAGTGAGTCCAATTCTATATTCAACCCTCTGTATGTTTTTAAACTTTGCCTTTTCTTCTTCTTCTATTCTATTCAATAAATGATGAACAAAATCCTCAAAATAAAAAACATATAAATTTTTATGTTTTTTGTAAATAAAATACAGCAACTTATATTTTTCTTTATTAGCCCTAGTTGTTGTAGAATTTTCTTTTATTCTGTAATTAAATAAAAACTCAGGTATTACATAGGCTGTACCGCCTTTTTTCAATAATCGAATGTAAAATTCCCAATCTTCGAAACCAGATTTCATTGTTTCATCATATTTTCCCGCAATAATAAAATCTTGCTTTCTATACATTACACTACCAGTGCCAGCTTGGTTACAAATTAAAAAATCTTTTAAATTACCTCCGTTTGGATAAAAATCACTACAATAAAAATTATTAAATATTCTCACAAAGGATGTTACTAATTTTACTTCAGGATTCTCTAAAAATACCATTGCCTTTTCACAAAAACTTGGTTCAAAATAATCATCACTGTCTAAGACTAAAATATAATTCCCACTTGAAGCCTCAATACCGACATTTCTAGCCTTACTTTGTCCTTGATTAACTTGAGTAATTAATTTAGTGATTTTGGGTTCTAATTCTTTTAGAATAGATTTTGTTTTGAGATTTGAACCATCATCAACCACAATAATTTCTTTATTAGAATACGTTTGACTTATTGCGGAATTTATCGCCTTTTCAATATATTGCCAATCATTATAACAGGGTATTATTATGGAAATTAAAAACACATTTTTTTTCATAAAACTTTGAATTATTTTTTTAATGTTTTATTCATTATTACTTCAAAATTATGAACATAAGATTCTATATCATACTTTTTTATTTTCTCTAAATTTAATTTTCCTTCCCGTTTTCTTAACTCTTCTGAAAGTATTAATTTATTTAATTTTTCAGATAAAGTAACTTCATTATTTTCGATTAAAAATTCAGAATCCCCCAACAGTTTTTTACAACCGGGATGATTTGTCGTTACTACAGGTAATGAATACAACATATATTCCATAACCACATTAGGTGTACCTTCAATTCTAGATACCAAAACACCAATGTCTAAAATAGATAATACTTCTTCTACTTTTACCTCTGACAATAAAAACACTTGAGTTTCTAAATTATTATTTTTGATAATACTCTGTAATATAACATACTTTTCTTGGCTTGTATTTATATTACTTCTATTTCCTAAAAAAACCAAATAGATATTATCATAATTTTTATTCAATTGTATAAAAGAATTCAAAAGCAAATCATGAAATTTTTCTGGTCGATAATGAGCTATCATTCCAATAACTATTGCATTTTGGGGAATTTCAAATTGTCTTCTTATTTCTTTTTCATTTCCTATTTTTTTTGTTAAAGATACATATTGGGGTAGTACATTCAGTTTTTCACTATTAATACGATAAGTCGATCTAAACATATCTAAACAATTTGAAGCATTCCCAATAGCACAAGGAATATTATTTACAGCAATGCTTTCAAAAATATCTAATTCAAGATTGTCTAATCCTAGTTGATGCCAAAAGGTAAATTTAACCGATGGTAACATTTTATAAAGATAAAAAGAAACCTTGGACGGGAAATTTAAAAACGGAATAATTACATCTATTTTGTGAGGCATTAGACCTTCTCTGAGTTTTAACAGATACTGAACAGACCATTTCAAACGTTTTAAATTTTTAATACTAAGCTCCTTTCTTAATATCAAATAAGGCGTTCCAAAATAAAAAATATTATTCACAGCACATTCTCTTACACAATCATCAAACTCTTTTGTAGTTTCACCAGAGAAAGTTAACAACAAATCAACTCTACAGTTACGCTTTTCAGTCAAATATTTACTCAATCCAAGCGCCTGTCTTTCTGCTCCTCCCAAACCTCCATAGTGTATTACAAGAAGTATTCTTTTATTTGATAAATCCATTTAACATCATTTAAACAAACATTTCTTTATTATTGCAAAATATCTCCTTATTGACAAACGTAGTATGATATCACTTCCAAGTTTGTGTAATGCCAAAAAAGATGACATCTTTTGATGTTTTTTATGGTTCATTATAATTTCAATAACTTCATCTACAATTGTTCTTTTTATCTTTTCAAAAGAGTAACCTTTCAGTGAATTTATTCCAATCTTTAAATCGTTAAAAAAACTTGTCGACATAACCGTATCTATACTTGCATATGTCCCATATTGATATTTATAAACTAAAACATCTATTAGTTTTTCTTTATCTTTGATTCGCTTGTCATCAAAAAAAGAATCATATAGTTTGTATAAATTTGTTAAAAATTGTTTTTTTAATGCAGAATCATTCTGAAGTTTGGCAGTTAAACTATCTTTATGATATCTATATAAATAATATCCAGGATTATCTATTTTTTTGTAACTACTATGCTTTAAAGCACGCAACCAAAAATCATAGTCTTCAATTAAAAACAGACTTTCATCATAACCGTTATTCCTTAAGAAAACTTCTTTTTTGTATAGAAAGCAGGCACCAATCACTCCATAAAAAAGTAGAAATTCAATAGGTTTTAAACGAGTTTGTCCATTAATAATCCCTCCCTCATCTATCATTAGATAATCACAATAAACAATATCCGATGTACTATTTACTAATGTAGTATACATTATTGCCAAAGCATCTTTTTGATAGATATTATCATCAGAAGTCCAAGTCAGATAATCTCCCTTCGCATGCCTATGCCCAATATTCAGACTAGCAGGAAGTTTTTTATTTTCTAAATTATTGATGATGCGAATTCTATGATCTTGTACTGCAAAATCTTTTGCAATTTTTAAGGTAGCATCCGTAGAACAATCGTTCACAATAATAATTTCAATGTCGGTATAGGTTTGTATCAAACAACTTTTTATTGCATCAGCCAAATACTTTTCTCCGTTAAAGACGGGGATTATTATTGAAATTAGAGGCTGCTTCATTTTTTGCTTATTATGTATTTCACAATTCTTTTGAATGAAAAATTATTTTTTGAAATTTCATCTTCAAAAAAAAGTCTGTTTTCTTCTATTATTTTTTTGTGTTGTTTAAAAATTCTCTGGTATAAATATTTTTTTGAAATACTAACCAATCGAGTACTCTCCCCAAAATTAATTCGAAAATACGATTCAATTAATTGCCAGCTTAAAATGGCATGTCTTATTTTAAGCTCATTATTTAAAAGACTTACATTATTATCATTATTATTTCTATAATATACAACTACATCATTGCTAAATACTACTTTTTTTGTTTTTATAAATACCCGAGCGAAAAACTCACCATCCTGATTTATTGCCAAATTTTCCATCCAATAACCTGCTTGATCAATTAACTTTCTGCTAACCAAATAAGCATGTGGCGGTAAAAACCCTCCAGACAAAGCTAATGCATCTATAAACTCCACTATATTATTAAAATCTTTATATACTTCAAATTCATTTTGCCAATCATTTTCTTCTTTGAAATTACAATAAGGCTTCCATCTACAAATAGTAATTGTATTAGCATCATGTCTCAATAATTGCTTTACTTGAACTTCAATTTTATTGGACGAAATTAAATCATCCGAATCCAAGAACTGAATAAACTTTCCTTTACTGTTTTCCAATGCATAATTACGACACCCATTGCCCCCTTTAAGTCTATCAGTAGGTCGATGATAGTATGAAAATCGAGCATCTTTTTTTTTATATTCCTCTACAAATGCCTCTGTATTATCGGTACTTCCATCATCCACAATAATACATTCCCAGTTTTCATAGGTTTGCGCCAAAACCGAATCGAGGGTTTCACCAATGAGATGAGCCCTGTTGTAAGTGGGAATAATTATGGAAACTAGGGGATTGTTCATTTTTAACATCTATTGCAACAAAACATTTCAAAGTGACTGCGCATATTCATATTTTTCTGTACATACCACTGCCAAAGATTTATTTCCATGATAATTTCCAATATAGAATGGAATATTTTTCAGTTTCAACACATTTATAATTTCATTTAAGGTATCCTGTTCTCCAATTCTGTTAGTATCATCCAACAAAATAACAAACTCATCGTGTCTTTCAAATTGTTCCACTAAAGCAATAATATCATATCTGGAAAACCGAGCACTCCCAAATGGGCCATCTACTATATATAGATCAAATTTTCTGCTGACTTTCTCGGCTACCTCCGAATATGAATTCACTTTAAATCCATTTATATCTTTTTCGGTCAAAGGACAACAAAGAATTTTTGACCTTATTGATAATTGAAATCTTTGTTGAAAAGCAGCAATCCAATCGGCATCCTGCTCAACAATAGTATGAATGCTTGCTGTTAATTCATTTTCTAAATATACAGAAATCATTTTACTGGATTCTCCTAAACCAAATTCAAGAATTGTTTGTGGCTTAAAATCAGACAAAATACGATTAAGCACATAAAAAAAAGCATAGTTACCTGCCCATCTACCAATGTTTAAACTCAACTGCTCTAAATATAGCTTACCTCTTATACTGTCATGATATACATGAGCCCATTCTAATTCTTTAGTTTGTTTTTCAATAGTTAGCTGTCTCGACTCAAATTTTTTCAATCGTGTTCGATATTCTACTAATAATGATTTCAGCTTGTTATACATACTTTATTTTACATTATATTCCAACAACAAATTTCCCTGATTCTTTGGTATTAATTTTCCTGTACTATAATAATCTTTTTCTATTATGGTAAAAGGAATCACTCCCTCTAACCAATCAGCTACTTCATTGTTTATTTCTGAATAAATATTAAAATTGTAATCACCAGGTGCTAATGGAATTTGCTTAATAATAAATGTAATCTTGCCCGAATTCAGGTCAAAATCATCTTGTACCACATTTGAGGACAACCATGCTATTCTATCACCCATATAATTATTAATACCTAAATCAATCCGTGATTGTTTGATATCCATTTCCTGACTGACTGAAAAATAAATTGTAATTTTTATATCTTTAAAAGTCTCTAATAATGAACCCGAAGGGTCTAAAGATTCAACATTAGCATGTAGAAACTTCAATAATCCATTTCCTTTCCTTTTTGGAACTTTGTGCAATTCAATTTTCTCTACAATATGACTATTAAGATATTCATTAGTAACATCCATTATATTCCCACTCGCCTTAATTGTACCATTTTCTAATAATATTCCTCTGGTACACAAATTTTGAACCGCCGCCATATTATGACTCACAAATAAAACCGTTCTTCCCTCGCCTTTAGAAATATCCTGCATCTTGCCAATGGCTTTTTTCTGAAATTCGGCATCGCCTACGGCTAAAACCTCATCGATTACCAAAATTTCAGGTTCTAAAAATGCGGCTACGGCAAAAGCCAAGCGAACTGTCATTCCAGAGCTGTAACGTTTAACTGGTGTATCAATATACCGTTCACAGCCTGAGAATTCGATTATCTCATCGAGTTTGGCAGTGATTTCTTTTTTGGTCATTCCGAGAATAGTGCCATTCAGGTATACATTCTCCCGGCCTGTTAATTCGCCATTAAAACCTGTACCTACTTCCAGTAATGAGGCAATACGACCACGGGATTTGATGGTTCCCGTTGTGGGTGCGGTAACCTTAGAAAGTATCTTTAATAAGGTTGATTTTCCCGCTCCGTTTTTCCCAATAATTCCTAAAACCTCTCCACGCTCTACCTCGAAATTAATATCCTGCAAAGCCCACACGTAATCACTTTCGCCTTTAACAGAACGGTCGTTGGTTTCTCCAATCTTTAAATACGGGTCTTCCTTACCCCGGATGCGATGCCACCACCGATTGATATCGTGTTTTAAAGTACCTGTACCTACCACACCTAATCGGTATTGCTTAGAGATGTTTTCGGCTTTTAAGATGACGTCTTTCATAGTGGGTTTAGGTTATAAAATAAATTTCAGATTTTTTTTACTCCCGCCCTTAAAAGTAAAAAGAAATAAGAACGTTTTTTATTATTTCTTTTTTATTTCCCCAGCCCTAAAGGGTGGAAAAAAGAAATGGAATGTCTTTATCTATCAAAAATATAGTAATTTCTTGAAATTTTCGGCTCCCTTTAGGGCTGGGGAAAAACGAAAATTTACGAAATCTTACACCGTATCAATAAAACTTTTTTCTGTTCGATTAAAAATAAGTAATCCTGCGAAAAATAACAAAATGATGAGTATAAATGTATAGAGTAATCCTGTAATTGAAATTTGCCCCACATCCAGTAACAAATACCGGGTGGTTTCAATAATGTAGGCCAGCGGATTGTATTGTACCAGCCAGGCATACTGAGGCATTTTTTCCTGTATCAGTGCCATGGGGTATACTACCGCTGAAAGGTACATCAGCAGTTGGACACCAAATCCGATCAGGTAACTGAAGTCACGGTATTTAGTTACCAGTGAAGAAATAATCATTCCTAATGCTAAACCCAGCATTCCCATCATGATCACTAAGACCGGGAAAAACACCACCAGAGGATTTACACTGACAGCAGCACCACTACAATAAAAATAAAGGTAGAAAACGATGAAAATACAAAACTGAATTCCAAATTTTAACAGATTGGAAATCACTACTGACAGAGGTACAATCAGTCTTGGAAAATAGACTTTTCCGAATATCCCGGCATTGGATGCAAAGGTATTTGAGGTACCGTTAAGACAGGCTGTAAAATAATTCCAGACTGTAATGCCGGCAAGATTAAATAAAAACGGAGGTACTGTACCGGTTTCAATTCCGGCTACGGTATTAAAAATAATAGTGAAAGTAATAGAAGTAAACAAAGGCTGAATCAAATACCACAGCGGTCCTAAAACAGTTTGTTTGTAGACTGTTACCACATCTCTTTTTACAAAAAGAAACAGTAAATCCCTGTATTGCCAGACTTCTTTAAGATTGAACGAGAAGAATTTATTTTTTGGCGTAATTTCAAACAACCAATTTTCTTTACTATTATCAGCTGGATTCATTTATGCTATTTATCTTTTCTTTTCAGGTAAATATACTAATCGATTAGTACAATATCCAAATAAATACGATTATTGACCTCAAAAAGAGATGTTCGTTGTCGGTGGTGAGTGGTGAGTTGTGAGTTGCGAATAAACTTATTTCTTTTTCTCCCCTACCCCTAAAGGGAGAAAAAGAAATAGAATGTTGTTATTAATAAAGAACGTTCGGAATTTTCTGTTCTCTTTAGTCCCGAAGTTTCGGGAAGGGAAAACGAAAATTATGCCTTGTAACTTCTTTTTTCTAATTTCTTTATATGACTTCTTTTTCTTATATTTGCAGTATGTTTACATTATTCAAATCGAAGCCGGTTTTAAAGGATTTAATTCCCGATAACCATGTTGATATCCACTCTCATCTTTTACCCGGTATTGATGACGGAGCCAAAACTTTTGAAGATTCGTTAAGGCTAATCCGTGCTTTAGAAAGTTTTGGAATACGCCAATTTGTAACCACTCCGCATATTATTCAGCATATCTGGGAAAATACCCGAGAACAGATTCTTGCTACTAAAAACAGTACTGTTGCTGAGCTGCAAAATAACAATTTTAGCTTTCCTTTTCAGGCGGCTGCTGAATACCTGATGGACGATCAATTTGTACGTTTGTTTCAGTCTCAGGATTTACTGACACTGAAAGACAATTACGTTTTAGTAGAAATGTCATACATCAATGCGCCTATTCAATTGTATTCGATTTTGTTTGATTTGCAAGTAGCGGGCTATATTCCTGTTTTAGCACATCCCGAGCGTTATTTATTTTACCATAAAAATTTTGACGAATATACCAAACTCAAAAAAGCAGGTTGCCTGTTTCAACTTAATTTATTGGCCGTAACAGGTTATTATGGTGAAGGTATTACTAAAATTGCTGAACAGCTTCTTCAAAAAGGAATGTATGATTTTGTAGGTACTGATGTGCATCATGACAATCACATAGCGGCTTTTGACCAAAAAATAAAATTAAAAGACTGGAGTCCGCTTCAAGAGGTGATTGGAAACAATCAGTTTTTTAAGCTGGATTAAAAGATAAGCCCCGAATTGCTTCGCCCGTTCGCTATCACTCAGGTTCCGAATTATTTTAAAATCTTTATGGTTGAATACCTTACAGCAGATTAGCAGATTATTTTTACACTCTTTTGGCTATAATCATTTTTTCACTTTATAATTAAAAGTCTTTTTGAGCGATTAATTAAATTCTTTATTCTTTATTCTTTATTCTTTATTCTTTATTCTTTATTCTTTATTCTTTATTCTTTATTCTTTATTCTTT
>NZ_JBPYCT010000011.1:53543-175168 GCF_051846875.1 Flavobacterium sp. ARAG 55.4
TATTCTTTATTCTTTATTCTTTATTCTTTATTCTTTATTCTTTATTCTTTATTCTTTATTCTTTATTCTTTATTCTTATAAACTTATTTATCCAATGCTTCAAAAGCAGAGTTCATACTTTTAAATTCGGGAACAATTTTCTTCATTTTAGATACAATAGCTTCTTTTTTATGAAAATTAGCAATGGTAATCAGCTCTTCAATTTCATCATGCAGGATTTCAAACTCTTCCTGAATTTCTTCGGCAATCATGATTTTGTGATGATGCGTAGGAATTGTTTTGGAGGTATCATTCAATAATTCTTCGTATAATTTTTCTCCAGGTCGTAAGCCTACAATTTTAATTTTGATATCCTGCTCGGGTATGAATCCGGCCAGTTTAATCATTTTTCGGGCTAAATCGATAATTTTTACGGGCTTACCCATATCAAAAATATAAATCTCGCCTCCCTTACCCATAGCTCCTGCTTCTAACACCAGCTGACAAGCTTCAGGTATCGTCATAAAATACCGGATAATGTCCGGATGTGTAATCGTCAAAGGTCCTCCGGCTGCAATTTGTTTAGTAAATAAAGGTACCACCGATCCATTAGAACCTAAAACATTTCCAAAACGGGTAGTAATAAATTTAGTGCTTTTAGCATCTCTCTCGGCATTGGCTTTTAACTGTAAAGACTGTACATATTTTTCAGCGATTCGCTTGCTTGCTCCCATAACATTGCTGGGATTTACCGCTTTATCAGTAGAAACCATCACAAAGTTTTTTACCTTAAAGGTACAGGACAAATCGGCTAAGTTTTTAGTTCCTTCCACATTTGTCAAAATAGCCTGAGAGGGATTTTCTTCCATTAGTGGCACATGCTTATAAGCCGCAGCATGGAATACTACTTCCGGTTTATGGATTTTAAAGACAGCATTCATCATGTCTTTATTCCGTATATCAGCCACTACAGTAGTTATTTTATCGGCTACACCTCCATTTATCAGTTCCAGACATAAATTATGGAGCGGTGTCTCTGCCTGATCCAGCGCAATAATTCTTTTGGGTTTAAAGAGCAGTACCTGTCGGACAATTTCGCTTCCTATAGAACCTGCAGCTCCTGTTATTAAAACAGTCTTGTCTTTTAATTGCTTGGAAATGGACTTCCCATCTAAAACAATCGGTTTTCTGTCTAATAAATCCTCAATTTGTAAATTTTTTACCTTTTGAGAAATTTCTTTCTGGTTTTCCCAATCCGTAATTAGAGGTACTATATATACTTTGTAATTGAATTCCAGGCATTGTTCTACTATTACCAGACGCTCTTCTTTAGACAAACTTTTATCAGCAATAATCACTCCATCTGCACCCACAGAACGCATCAAAGTAGGAAGCTTTTTCTTTTGGATTAAAATAGGTAAATCCATCATTCTCTTAGATGAGTTTTGGCTATTTTTATCTACAAATCCCACAATTTTGAATCTGGTAGGTATTTCTAATTTTAGTGCATTGGCTACGGCAAGAGCATTAGCATCAGTTCCATAAATTATGGTGCGTGGTAATTTGAGATCATTTGTTTCTGAAAAGAAATGTTCAAAAACTTGTTTTATCACTACCCGATATATAAACAAGCCGCAGAAGGAAAGCACCATATTGAGAAAGAGCGCCGTATTTAAATAAACTTTATGTCCATAAAATACTTGGAAAACAAAATTAAAAGTTATAAAAAAAACTAAAACGGAAATTTGTGAAAACAGTAGTTTTATGGCATCGGTATAAGAGGAATGCCTTATAATCCCTGCATAAGTTCTGAAAATCCAGAATGAAACTATATTTATTCCTAATAGAAAAGAGAAATACGGGATTTTATGCTCAAACGGAATATAATGCAATCCAACACCATTAATTATTGTTTTTGTAAACAAAAAACTTACAACTAAAACAATCAAATCTATTCCTACAACAATCCATCTTGGGAGATAACTCAAATTGCGTACATTGAGCATCAAATTTTTTCTTGAAAAAAAATTCATCAGCGTTCGTACATCTCCTGTTTCTCTATTCTTACTCAAAGTATTCTTATATAATTAAAACTCCAAAATTATAACATAATGACATTTAAAAAAAGACTTTTACACTTTTCTTAAAAAATTAACTTACAAAACCAAAATATATTCTTTAGATGAATATAAAACATTCCAAAATAAAAATTACTGGTTTCTAAAAACACATAGGATTTAGCTTATTATTTTTTATCCAGTCTCAAAAACAAACAATTTCTTTAGACGTAATTTCTTTTATAAAGCTAATACTTATTTTTATTTTACCTGCCATTAATTCTTAAAAACTGCATTTACAACTGCTGTTATCCTTTCTCTATCTTCTTTTGTTAAGTTTGAACCAGAAGGCATACACAATCCATTTTTAAATAAATTTTCAGCAACAGTTGTCCCGTAATAAGGATACTTTTCATGCAATGGTTGTAAATGCATGGGTTTCCATAACTGACGACTTTCTATATTATCAGATGCTAGAGCGAAGCGTAAAACTTCATTAGTAATCCCTTTATTGTTATTAGGATTCACAATTATTGTTGTTAACCAACAGTTAGCAAAACTAGCTTCATTAGCAGTCTTAAAAACAGTTACGCTCGAAATATCTTTAAATAAATCGACGTAAAAAGCATTCATCTCTCTACGTAAATCAATGTGCTTATCTAATACTTGCATTTGCCCCCTACCGATACCAGCAGCTATATTACTCATTCTGTAATTATAACCTATTTCACTGTGTTGATAATATGGCGCTTTATCTTTAGCTTGCGTGGCTAAAAACAACACTTTTTCTTTAAGCGCTTTAGTCCGTGTTATAATTGCTCCTCCCCCTGAAGTGGTTATAATTTTGCTTCCGTTAAAAGAAAAGATACCTACGTCTCCAAAAGTTCCACAAAGTTTTCCTTTATAGCGGCTTCCTAAAGCTTCAGCACTATCTTCCAAAATAGGAATTCCATAGCTATCAGCCAGCTGTCCGATTAATTCGATTTGACAGGGAACGCCATACAAATGGACCACTATAATGGCCTTTGGTTTTTTCCCTTTGGCGAGACGATCGATTATTGCCTCTTCTAATGCCACGGGACAAATATTCCAAGTTTCTTTTTCACTATCAATAAACACAGGCGTAGCACCCAGATAGAGAATAGGATTTGCCGAGGCTGCAAAAGTCATACTTTGACAAAGTACTTCGTCACCAGCTTCCACTCCCAATACGATTAATCCCAAATGAATGGCTGCTGTTCCGGAATTTAATACCGTTACATGTCCATTTTCTAAATAAGCTTCTAAATCCTGTTCCAAACCATCAATATTCGCCCCTACCGGAGCAATCCAATTGGTATCAAAGGCATCTTGAATGAACTTCAGTTCACTACCTCCCATATCGGGAGAGGAAAGCCATATTTTATTTTTATGCACTCTTAAAAATTAAAATAGATCAGGAATTACTCAAAACCATTTTACGAACAATAAATTGGCGAAAAAGCATATAAAGAACCACTAGAGTCAGTAAAATTCCAATGAAAAACAGTAAAGTTAAATTCCCCTGAGCATCCATATAAATAAGAAAAATGTTTAGCCCCGTTTGCAAAACAGCATAAATAACTGAAACTAAAACATGAGACAATCCCATTTCATTAGCCAAATACTGATACAAATGAGAGCGGTGGGGTTGAAATATATTTTCTCTCTTCTTTATACGGGTAAAGATGGTAATTCCGGCATCAATACCATAAATGGAGAAAAACAGGATAAAAGCCGGTTGTCCGGACTCGATAATTGTTTTTATCATAAAGTAACCTAAAAAAAGCGCCATACTGATACTGCCGACATCTCCAGCGAAAGTTTTGGCTTTTTTTCGAATATTAAAAATTCCGAAGACTATGCAGGACAAGCCCATCGTGATTAATAATGGTAAATAATCCTGATTAAATTTCAGTAATGAAAACCCTATAATTGCTGAAAACGCATACAATACCGTAATACCGTTGATACCATCCATAAAATTGAAGGCGTTTACCCAGCCAATAAGTAACACCAAAAGTATCGGAAGTAACCACAGCGGGTCTGAAAACAAATTTAATTCATAAAAAATTAAAACTGCGGCAATGAGGTGCGAAAGAAACCGTGGCAACTGGGACAACGGTCTGATATCATCAATAAAACTGACTACTGCAACCAATACTACTGCCAATGTCACAGACCAATCTGCATATCCCATTAAAAAAGCGATAATGACAGCAACAGGAAAAATAATTCCTCCGCCCCGCAAAGTAATGGCGGTATGAGAAGATCGGCTGTTTGGTTTATCAATAATATTATATTGATCTGCTATTTTGAAATAAAGCAGCTCCAGAACTAAAAACAATAAAAATAATATAAGATATTGCATGATTTAAAATGCTAAATAGCTAACCGGTGTACATAATTACTACACACACAGATTAACTGTTTAAAGAATTTAATTAATAACTTTTATGCTTAAGCAATCCTAAAAGATAATCACCATATCCTGATTTCTTTAAGGGTTCAGCAAGATCTTTCAGTTGTTGATCTGTTATGAATTTTTGTCTCCAGGCTATTTCTTCGATACACCCTACTTTCAAGCCCTGGCGCTCTTCCAGAACCTGGACAAATTGTCCTGCCTGCATCAGGCTGTTAAAAGTTCCGGTATCCAGCCAGGCTGTCCCTCTGCTTAAAATACCTACTTTTAACTTTCCTTTTTCTAAATATACTTTATTCACATCGGTGATTTCATATTCACCACGTGCACTTGGTTTGATATTCTTAGCAATTTCAACCACTGAATTATCATAAAAATATAATCCCGGTACAGCGTAATTTGACTTAGGTTCTAAAGGTTTTTCTTCGATAGAAATAGCCGTTAAGTCTTTATCAAATTCTACTACACCATAGCGTTCCGGATCGGAAACATGGTAGGCAAATACTACCCCTCCATCCGGATCTGTATTTGATTGTAATAATTGGTGCATATTAGAACCAAAGAAAATATTATCTCCTAAGACCAATGCCACGCTGTCCTCTCCAATAAATTCTTCACCAATTACAAAAGCCTGAGCTAAACCATTAGGAACAGCCTGTTCAGCGTAGCTAAACTGACAACCAATGTTAGAACCATCTCCCAATAATTTTTTAAAATTAGGCAAATCATGCGGTGTAGAAATAATCAAAACCTCATTAATCCCAGCCATCATTAATGTTGACAACGGATAATAAATCATCGGTTTGTCATAAACAGGCATCATTTGTTTACTCATGGCCAGTGTTAACGGATGCAAACGGGTACCGGATCCACCGGCTAATATAATTCCTTTCATTTTTTATTTAGTTATTCGTGATTCGAATAGCGTGATTCGAATTACATTCTTATTTATTATTCAAATATCTGATAAGACCAAAAAGCATTTTTCTAATTTTTTCAATCTGATTTAAATGAATTTCAATCGAATTTACAAATTGTAAGCGCTCAGATAAAATCAATTGTGTTTCCAGTTCTGATAAAGACCCATCGCAATATATAAAAATTGTATAAATTCTTTATCACCTTTTCTTCCGGCTCCTTAAGCAATATTGCTGGAATAGAAACTACTGCTCTCTTAATTTGACTTGATAATCCATACTTTTCTTCAGATGGAAATTCTTTTGTTAGTGCATACACATCTTCCGCAAGTAACATAGATTGTTTCCAGACATCTAAACCTTTATGATCTTTCATGTTCTCTTATATGCTCAGTTTCGAATTACGGATTACGATGCACGAATTACTGGTACTGTTTCTCATAATAGCTCGCATAAGCACCTGAAGTTACATTATCCAGCCAGGTTTGATTATCCAGATACCAATTAATAGTTCTTTCTAATCCCTGTTCAAATGTAACCGAAGGTTTCCATCCCAACTCCTTGTTTATTTTATTGGCATCTATCGCATAACGCAAATCATGACCCGGACGGTCTTTGACATACGAAATCAATTGCTCAGAAGTACCTTCAGCTCTTCCTAATTTTTCATCCATGATTTTACAAAGCAACTTCACCAAATCAATATTCTGCCATTCGTTAAAACCGCCAATATTATACGTATCATGGTTTGTACCTTCATGAAAAACCAAATCAATTGCTACCGCATGATCTTCTACAAAAAGCCAGTCGCGTGTATATTTTCCATCCCCATAAACCGGTAAAGGTTTATTATGAATGATATTGTTGATGAATAACGGAATCAGTTTTTCAGGAAAATGAAACGGACCATAATTATTCGAACAATTGGTCAGCACATACGGCAGTCCGTAAGTCTCACCATAAGCTCTTACAAAATGATCAGAGCTTGCTTTAGACGCTGAATAAGGTGAATTAGGATCATAAGCGGTTGTTTCGGTAAACAATCCTTCAGCACCTAAACTTCCGTAAACCTCATCAGTACTGATATGGTAAAAACGCTTGCCTTCGTAATTTCCATGCCAGATAGCCTTAGCAGCATTCAGCAGGTTTACCGTTCCGATAACGTTTGTTTTCACAAAAGCCAATGGATCCGTTATCGAACGATCTACGTGTGATTCGGCTGCTAAATGCAATACGCCGTCAAACTGATGTTGGGCAAACAAGGCATCTAAAAACGGAGCATCTGTAATATCTCCTTTGATAAAAGTGTAATTAGGTGCTTTTTCAATATCTGCTATATTTTCTAAATTTCCAGCATAAGTCAGTGCATCCAGATTAAAAATCTGATAGTCCGGATATTGATTTACAAATCGTCGCACCACATGCGAACCTATGAATCCGGCACCACCGGTGATTAGTATTTTTTTCATTTGTTTCTTTTTAGTCCTTAGTAATTAGTGCTTAGTCCTTAGTCTGAAGTAATTGCATACAAAGCCTCAGACTTTCTTTATAATCAGGAACTTCCACACCAAAAGTTGTTTTTATTTTAGTTTTATCTAATAATGAATACTGAGGCCGCTTAGCCGGAGTAGGATAAGCTGAGGATGGAATACCACTAACAGCGCAGTCAAAACCGCCAATTTCCTGAATAGCTAATGCAAATTCATACCAACTGATTTCACCTTCGTTAGAAAAGTTATAAATTCCGGCTTGCCAGTTTTTGTGAGTCAATATCGTCATAATCGCCCTTGCCAGATCAGCTGCATAGGTAGGACTTCCTATCTGGTCGTTCACCACATTTAAGCTGTCGCGTTCCTGCATCAGGCGGGACATGGTTTTTACAAAGTTGTTACCAAAACTGGAATACACCCATGAAGTTCTGATAATAACAGCATTCGGATTGTTTTGCAAACAAATCTGTTCTCCTGCTAATTTTGTAACTCCGTAAACATTAATCGGATTAGGCAATGCTGTTTCAGTCAGTGCTGTTGATGCGGTACCATCAAAAACATAATCCGTAGAAACATGAATCATTCGGCAATTGTTGGCATGGCTCCATTTGGCCAAAACCGCTACGGAGCGATGATTCAGCACATCCGATAATTCCGTTTCCGTTTCTGCTTTATCCACAGCAGTATGTGCCGCACAATTAATAATAATCTTTGGATTAATGGTATTTAATGCAATTTCTAAATTCTCCAAATCGCACAAATCCAGTTCCTGATAATCCGTAAAAACCCATTCAAATTGCGTATATACTTTTGACAAAACCCGCAATTCAGAGCCTAACTGACCGTTTCCTCCGGTGACAAGTATTTTTTTCATTTTTTTCTTTTCTAATTTTACGAATTAACACGAATTAATCCAATTGCATTCTTTTTTGTTTTCCCCTCCCTAAGGGTGCAAAAAAGAACTACCAAATTATATACTTTAATTAACTAAATCCGTTGGGTGTAATTAGTTTTTGATGATAATTTTTCGTCAGTTCGAGTAATCCCGCTTTCGGGCGGGATTGTATCGAGAATAAGAAACATTTTATTAAAAACGGTTCTCGATACATTTTTTGGTTCGTCCCGAAGTGTCGGGACTGCACAAAAAACACTCGAACTGACGTTTTTACAAATTACACCCCACCATTCACGACTCACCAATCACGATTCTAAAACTCCCAGTCAATATCTTTAAACGTTGGAAGTATCAAATCTTTTCACAACCATTGCATTCTTTTTTGTTTCCCCCTCCCTAAAGGGTGCAAAAAAGAATTAACTCAATTATATCTTCAGTCGACTATATAACTGAGAACCGATAACGAACATCTAAAACTCCCAGTCAATATCTTTAAACGTTGGAAGTATCAAATCTTTTTCCGAAACAATAACATCTTTAGGGTTCAGCTGCCAGTCAATATTTAAAACAGGATCATCATAACGAATACCTCTTTCGCTGTCTTTGTGATACACCTGATCCACTTTATACAATACTGATGCCGTTTCACTCAACACCGAAAAACCATGGGCAAAACCATGAGGCACCATCAATTGTTTTTTATTCTCGGCACTCAGTACTACACTTACATGCTGTCCATAAGTAGGAGAATTTTTTCGCAAATCCACCGCTACATCCAGAATTTCACCTTCTAAAACACGCACTAATTTTGCCTGTGCAAAAGGGTTTATCTGTAAATGCAAACCACGGACTACCCCTCTTTTAGAAAAAGACTGATTGTCCTGAATAAATTTGTAATGAATTCCGTTTTCTGCAAATTTCGCCTGATTGTAGGCCTCAAAAAAATAACCGCGTTCGTCAGGAAACACGGTTGGGTTAATGATAACTAAATCTTGTATGGCAGTTTTTTCAATTGTCATTGGAATAATATATTTTCAATATTTATAACTTATTACTTAGGAAAAAAGATTTTACATGCTTAATCCCACACTGTATCTTTAATTTCGTCGTATACTTTTTGGATTCCTTTTTCTAAATCTATCTTCGCTTTCCAGCCTAAATCAGATAATTTAGAAACATCCATCAGTTTACGTGGAGTTCCATCAGGCTTGCTTGGATCCGTAAGAATATCCCCTTCGAAGCCTACTATTTTTTTTACCAAAACAGCTAAATCTAATATCGATATATCTTCACCAATCCCAATATTAACCAGTCCGGAATCACTGTAGTTTTCCATTAGGAACAAACAGGCTGCTGCCAAATCATCCGCATGTAAAAACTCTCTTTTAGGGCTTCCTGTTCCCCAAATCGTTACCGATGCATCATTATTGCGTTTGGCAGTAATGAATTTTCTAAGCATTGCCGGCAGTACATGAGAATTTTTTAAATCGTAATTATCATTAGGACCGTATAAATTAGTTGGCATCACCGAAATAAAATCACATCCAAACTGGTCTCTGTAACCATCACACATTTTAATCCCGGCAATTTTTGCAATAGCATACGGTTCGTTTGTGGGTTCCAAAAGACCTGTCAACAAGTATTCCTCTTTTAAGGGTTGTGGAGCCATTTTAGGATAAATACAGCTTGAACCTAAAAACATCAGTTTTTTTACTTTATTCTCATAAGCCTGATGAATCACGTTATTTTGTATCATTAGATTCTCATAGATAAAATCACCTCTAAACGTATTATTAGCTACAATTCCACCTACTTTGGCAGCTGCCAAAAAAACATAATCCGGTTTTTCTGCTGCAAAAAAATCAGCTACCGCCTGCTGATTTCTTAAATCTAACTCAGAAGAAGTTCGTAACAAAAAGTTACTATATCCTTGAGCCTGTAAAGCTCTTAAAATAGCAGAACCTACCATTCCCCGGTGACCTGCTATGTATATTTTATCTTGTTTATTCATTTTCTATAATCAAATTAAATCTTGGAATAAAAGTACTTTAGAGAGTGAAACTAAAATTATATTAAAATTATTGCAAAAGTTAATCCAATATCCATCTCGATAGCTATCGATACTCACAACTCACAACCAACTATTCCAATTAATATTTAACAGCCGAACGCACTTCCTTTAACATCTTCTCTTTTTGCACATAGATCAAATCAGAAGCAATCATTTCCGAAACCAATCCTTTTAAATCATATTGAGGTACCCATCCTAGTTGTGTTTTCGATTTTGTTGGGTCTCCAATCAATAAATCAACTTCTGTTGGACGGAAATATTGCGGATCAACTGCAATCACTTGTTTCCCTATTTCCAGTTGGTAAGCAGGATTAGAGCAGGCCGCTACATATCCTTTCTCAGCTACTCCTTCGCCTTTAAACTCAATAGCAATTCCTACTTCTGCAAAAGCCATACGAACAAAATCACGTACATAAGTCGTTTCACCCATAGCAATTACATAATCTTCCGGTTTTTCCTGTTGTAAAATACGCCACATTGCTTCCACATAATCTTTCGCATGTCCCCAGTCACGTTGGGCATCTAAATTTCCTAAATACAGGCAATCTTGTTCTCCTAAAGCGATAGCAGCGGTAGCCATCGTAATTTTTCGCGTCACAAAAGTTTCTCCTCTGCGAGGCGATTCATGATTAAATAAAATTCCGTTACAGGCAAACATATTATACGCTTCACGATAATTTTTAGTAATCCAGAAACCATATATTTTAGCTGCTCCATAAGGAGAACGTGGGTAAAAAGGAGAATGCTCGTCATACAGTCCTTTTTCATTTTTATTTTCTGCTAAACCACCATATAATTCTGATGTAGAAGCCTGATAAATTCTGGTTTTCTTTTCCAGTCCTAAAATACGTACCGCTTCCAGAATACGAAGAGTACCTATTCCATCTACATTAGCCACATACTCCGGGGAATCAAAAGACACCTTTACATGGCTCATCGCTCCTAAATTATAGATCTCATCCGGTTGTACTTCCTGAATGATTCGAATAATATTAGTAGAATCCGTCAAATCGCCATAATGTAATTTAAAATTCACATGATCCTGATGTAAATCCTGATAGATATGATCGATTCTTTGGGTATTAAATGAAGAAGCTCTTCGCTTTACCCCATGAACCATATATCCTTTTTCTAATAATAATTCTGCCAGATATGAACCGTCTTGTCCAGTGACTCCTGTGATAAGGGCTGTTTTCATTTTTATAATTTTATATTTTATTATTCTTTAAACGATCTAAAAGTCTTTAACAAACCGTCTTTTGCTTGCACAGGAAGTGATTTCCCTAAAGCTGCAACAATTTTTTCATTACTTACTACATAATCCTCCGTTAATTTTTGCAAACGCTCTGAATTAAGTGGCAAAGATAAATAATCTCCTATTTTAGCAATTCCCCTAATCCAATTGGACGGAATTTTCATAATTCTGGTTGTTTTATCTAAACTAGCACCTAATAATTGAATTAATTCATTCGTAGATAAGGATTTGTCATCAGCAATTTGGTAAACACCTGAAGTAATAGTTGCATTACCCAACAACTCTTTAATAACAAAACAAAGGTTTTCGATACTCAAAAAGGAGCGCTGATTTTCAAAAGCCCCCAAAGGCCAAGGCAAACCTTTAGCAACCAATTGGTACAATAAATTTAAGTTTCCTTTATTACCGGGTCCGTGAATCATGCAAGGTCTTAGAATATATACCCGCTTCCCTTCAGGCATCTCCTTAGATAAAATATATTGTTCTGCCTGTCGTTTGGCAATTCCATAATGTGTTTTAGGATTTGGGATCGTTTCTTCAGTCAATACTCCCTTTATTTCATCAGCCACTGCTTTTACCGTACTCATGAATATGAAAACCTGTACCTCTGATTGTAAAAAAGCATCGAATAGTTGTTTGGTTAACTCAAAATTGGCTTCATAATAATCTTTAGGATTAGCTACTTTTTTTAAATCATGTGCTTTTCCTGCTAAATGAATTATGACATCCTCATTTATTATAATCTTTTGTTGCTTTTCATAACGTATACTTACACTTTCTACTTCATGAGAATCCTTTATATATTCTCGAAGATTTGTTCCTACAAATCCTGTTGCTCCTGTTATTAATATTTTCATTTAAATATTTAGTTTTTCAGCTATTAAATCCCAAATTTTAGTCTGTTCAAAATTTTGCTGAACAAAAGCTCTTCCTTCTATTCCATGCTTTTGAGCCACATCTTCATTTTCTAAATAATATAGAATTTTATCTGCAATGTCTTGTGGTTGGTTTGAAATAAAAAGCCCTGTTTTATTTTCTTTAATAGATTCATAACAACCCGTTGCTTTAGTTATAATAACTGGTAATTTCATCGATGAAGCCTCTAAAGAAACAGTAGGAAAACCTTCTCGATAGGTCGGTAATACAAAAATATCCATAAGTAGGAAATAGTTTGATGCATCTTGAACAAAATCTGTAAAAATAATAGACGAATCCAATTTTATCTGGCTTTTTGAGTATTCTGATATTGAATCCCGATTTTCTATTGGTCCTACTAACAATAATTTAGCTTTTGGAATTTTCATTTTAACTATTTTCCATGCCAAAATTAAATCATCAATTCCTTTATCTTTTACTAATCTCCCAACATAACCAACAACTTTATCCTCTGAAGAAATGTTGTAGCTATTTGCTAATGCTAAAACCTTTTGTTTATTTTTATTATCTGGGTTAAATTTTTCTTCTGTATCAATACCATTACAAGTTCCTAAACCTAAAACTACATTTTTATTTGGTTTATTTAACCTATCAATTTTGCTTATTTCTTTAACAGAATAACTTACACAAACAACTTTTTTTGCAAAAAAGCCTGTGAGTCTCTCTATATTTTTAAGTATCTTTTTTTTTAATCCTTTACTTGTTTCATAAATGATTCCATGTCTAAAATATATGCGGATAGACACACCTGCTAAATAAGAAGCAATCATTGCTACCATACCTCCTTTAGGCGTATGACCAACTACTATATCAATTTTATTTTTTTTTATATACTTATAAATTTTAATTATGGCTTTAAGATCTTTTAGTGGACTTATAGATCTTGTAATCTCAACCTCAAAAGGAATATATTTTAATTCTTTTGAAGATTCTATAAAATTTTTTGATGTGGTACATCCTAAGTGGTATTCATTTCCTGATTTTTGTTTTAAATACTGAAATTGTTTACCAAAAAAATGATTTATAACAAATGACACTGTTATTACGTGTAAAACCTTTTCAGTTTTCATAAATTTAAAACTTCATTATACAATTCTATTTGCTTATCAACCATTATACGAATATCATATCGCTTAGCCTTTTCTAAACCTGCTTTTCCCACGGTATCATAATAATCTACATTAGTGAGTAACTTATTAATTATAGTGGCAAGTTGCTTCTCATTACCCTTCTCAAACAAAATACCTCCCCCATTAACAACGTTTGATAACCCTGGTACATCAGAAGCTATTACAGGCTTTCCAGCAGCCATACCTTCTACTGCTGCTAAACCAAAACCTTCCCAATGCGAACTTATCACCGATATATCTGCCGTTTTTAGTAAAGCGGGCACATCTATACGTACACCTAAAAAAAACACTCTTTTTTGTAAATCAAGCTCAATTACTAATTTTTCACATTCATTTCTTAGTATTCCTTCACCCACCAATAGTAATTTTACATTTACATCTAAACATTGCATTGCCTTGATAAGCGTTTTTTGGTCTTTTTCTACTCTAAAGCCAGCAATTTGGATTAATAACTTATCTGTGTTTAATATTGTATTCCATATTTTTGATTTCTCTAATACTACTGCCTTTGAAATTGAATTCAAATTAATTCCATTTTCAATTACAACAAATCTATTATTGTTTAAATTTGTATGCCTTATTAGTGCTTCTTCTACTTCTTGTGTAATGCATACCATTTTATCATACAACCTGTAAATATATTTATCTAAAATTTTAAAAAACAAATTTTTCATTCTTCGATTAGAAGTACTATGCTCTGTGAAAATTAATTTCGTTTCAGAAAAGCTTATCACTTTTGCAATTGCAACCCAATATTGAACAGGAAATAAGTGTACATGAACTAAATCATAATTTTTTAAATAAGGGATAATTCTAAAAATAAGTAAGGGATTATAAACAAAACTTTTTCCTATTGAATAAATTGTGCAACAATTTAATGATTTAAGTTGTTTCAAATAAGGATATTCAGTATCATCTAAAACGAGCAAATCAACTGCTATTCCTCTTTCTTTCAACAAAGGAAGTGTTTCTAAAATTAATTTTTCTGCTCCTCCTGTCGCCAGATTATTTATAATGTGCAGAATTTTCATGATTGCTTTTTATAACTAAAAAAAACACACTGTAAATACCTTACCAACGATTTTACTTTTACCAAAAGAGGTATTCCTTTACAAAACAAAACCTCTTTATAAAACAAAGCAAACCCGCTGGGATTTTTTTGCAAATTTTTATAGAAATTATAACTCAATCCATCCGGTAAATACTCACAAAAATATATTCCTTTATTTATGAATCTAAGCTTATACTTTTTACTAATTCTATTCCACACTAAAGCTTCAGGAACAAAATTTTCATTCTCAAATTCAGGAAAAGGAAATAACTTCATAATGGATGTTTTAAAAATCTCTGCCTTGTCTCCTAAAATCTGGAGCTTGTTAGCGATTTCTATGGAGGTATACTCCCCTTCTTGAACATCACAATCTCCACCTATAAATTTGTGAGTAGTATAATTGATTATTCTAAAACACAGTCCTGCAATTTTCTCTTTTTCTTTAATGGAGTCCCATGATTTTGAAATATTCAAAATAGCATCATCCGTTAAGTAATCATCACTATCTACAATAAAAAATAAACTGCCTTTAGCTACAGCAACACCTCTATTTATAGCTCTTTGTTTTCCTCCATTTTCTGTCTTGATATAGCTTATTACTATTTTATTCTCTTTCAGAATCTGCTCAAAAAATTCCTCTGTATGATCAGTTGAGCCATCATCAACTACAACCCACTCAAAAGAAGTATCGCTTTGTCTCAACAAACTTTCATACAATTGAGTAATGATATAAGCCCGGTTATAAGTAGGAGTAAAAACAGTTACTAACATAAAATTAATTATTAATATAGGGTCTAAGTAACAATTTAATTATTAAACGAACACGCGAATTAAATAATTGAAAATCAGATACTAATAGCATAAAAAATCTAACTACAATATTCTTATTAACCATTTTCAAATAAGATTCAATAACTGATTTATTTGCTGCTGTTATTTTTGTATTAAAAAAATGATAAAAATCTAGAACAGTCCTATAATGTTTTTTATCTACTACAGGAAAATTATTTTTCATTAATACGGTATTTATATCCAGAGTAGTTGTAGCAGTACTACCTGTTACATTCTTTTGATGGTTTCTATACAGCATTAAACTAATAGGTAAATAGGTAACTTCACCTAAACACAATGCTGATAAATGTAATAGATGATCATGCATCGCCAAAGTTCCTCTATAAGACATCATTATTTCACACATTTGTCTATTAAAAAGAGCTACACAGCCTTGCATTCCCGAATTCAAAAATAAAAATTGACTGATTTTTTTAGGAAAAGTTAAAGTCGCTAGTCCTTTGATTCCTTCACTAGGAATCCAAACGTAGGCATTGGAATAAACTACTTGCGGAATCTTATTATTTCTGATTTGTATAGCGGTCAATTGTACCTCGATTTTGTTATCAAACCAAATGTCATCCTGATCACAAAACATCACATATTCTGCTTCTGAAAATTTGAGTAAATGCATAAAATTATACGCTGCATTCCCAAATTCCACATCATCTTTAATCAGAATAATTCTCTTATCTCTACTTGCTATATCCTCTATTATTTGTAAAGTATTATCAGTGCTGCCATCATCATGTATGATAAGCTGCCAATCTTCAAAGGTTTGCGATTGAATTGATAAAATTTGAGACTTAATGTATAATTCACCATTATACGTAGCCATTAAAATATCTATTTTCATTTATTTAAAATAGGGTCTTACTAAATCAGGGTTTATCATTCTAATACCATAGTACAAAAAGAAACTTGCAAAACCAAAATACAACAGGTTATAATAAATTTTATATCTACCAAATTTTAAATCTTTTAGCATCATTGGTAATAGAAGTATACCGAACTGAAAAAACAAATATGAAAATCTTTGAAAGATGGAAACCTGAAAAAACAAAAAATTGAGGGTTACAGAAATGGCAAAAAGCTTAAAAAACATATTATACCAGATATGATTTTTTTCAATCAGTAATAATTTCTTTTCATTAAACACATATATTATCATAATTAAAGATCCAATAAGAGGTATCATTAAACCGGCAGTTCCAGTCTCGTCAAGATAAATTTGCAGGTATTGTAAACCTCCTCCTAATGATAATAACAGCGGTAAAAAATTATAAAAAAGACCAATCAGTCCAATAATTGGCAAATAAAAATAAATTAATTTATTTCTAAAAATAGAGCAGAATGGTAATATGATAATTACTATATAACTTGTATTGTGGAACAAAAAAGACAAGCATAGAAAAGTAAAAAAGAAAATGTATTTTTTTTTAACAAAGTAATAAATAGTATAAAATATTAAAGCACATCCCAGCCCATATCTTATTTGTGTAAAATCCCGGTATAAATAAAAAAAACTAAGATAAAATAGTATCGATAAAAATGGATATGGACTAATTTTGTAAATTATGCTGTAATTAAGATATCCTGTTAATATAGCTATCAAAAGAAGTAAAGTATTGCTATTACCACCAAGAGAATTGATTAGTTTATTTAACAAATAAAAGCCTCTTTCTGTATTTTCCCAATAATCACCAATAAAAATTTGATAAAAACTTAAATTATCGCTGCTAAGAAAAATTTGCTGATAAGCAACGCTATCATTATCAACGCCTATTGTTCTAAGTCCTGCAATTAAAGTGACAGTACATGTGAAAATTATATATACAACTAATTTTATTTTTGATTCTTTAATAAAATCAAATATACATAATAAAAAACTTAAGCAAAATATGCCATAATATATTATCATTTTTGCCAGATATATAAATATTAATTATAAAATGTTATTATATTTATAATCATTTAGTAATTTTTCCCAATAGAATTCTTCTTTTACAAGATTAACCTTATTTTGCATATTCTTTAAAGTATTGTAATCAAGCTCTTCAATAAGCTGTGACCAATTTTTAAAATCTGAAAATAAAAAAACGCCTTTATTTTCAAAAATATTCTGCATTTCTTTCAATTTTGTTGATAAAATAGGTAATCCTGCGGCTAAATAAAAAGAAGCTTTAGTTGGATAACACATATTATAATAAAATCTATCTGAATTATATGGAATTATACCTATATCGCATTTAGAGACAATATAGTGAGCTTCTTTCTCTTGATAATTTCCCAAATAAAGAATATTTTGGGGCAATAGGATATTGTTGATCCATTCTCCGTCACTTCCTAAAATAATAAGTAGACAATTTTCGTTAGTTTTAAAAATATCTAATAGTTCTTCTATTTGTCTACCTTTATTTAAACTACCCGCATAGACATATTTTACTTTATTACTATCAATCCATTTTTTATTTTTAATGGTATCCGAATAATCCTGAACTTTTGGAGCGCCATTTAGCACTACACTGGATTTGCTAGAATCTAAAAAATATTTTGAATTCACATAACATTTCATTTCGTTTGATGCAAAAACATAATTACACTCAGGGATTGTAAACATCAAATCCTGCAAAATTTTAAACACTTCATCAACTTCTAATTCTAAATCGATTGCTTGTTCATATACCAAATCATTAATTTCAATTATCAATTTGTTATATCGAGCCACTTTATTTAGAAAAGAAAAAATTTTTTCTCTGAATGAATTTTTTCTTAATAAAAACATTGAAAATATAAAAAAAAGAGTCCCCTGATGAATAAATATCGTTTTATTTCTTGCTGTAGCTAAAATCCACACCGCTTTAAGAGTCATCCACAATCTTCCTATACTGTATTTTGTATGTACATTAAGCAACCTAAAATTTAAATTATTAAAAGCTTCATAGAATGCATTATTTCTTGCCATTCCGCCCTCACTAACTGATTTAGTCAAATAATATATATATATAACATTTTGAGCTTTTGGCTCATAATAATTTTTACTCATTATTCAATTTCTAAACGTAGTTTACATTATTAATAGACCTAAGATATTTGAACTATTACTTATCGTAAATGCCTCGAGGAATTTCTTTTTCTTTCTCAAATCTTATTCTCAATAAACCTTATTCTTTATATATTTAAATACAAGATTGGGAAAAACATTATAAATAAAAAATAATTAAGACAAAATACTTTTAAGCTGTAAAGCCTTAATAATCAAATTCCTTAAGACATATTTGACATTAGAAATATAGCCATACTTTTTTTGTATCTTCAATGCCTCTAAACCCGAAAGGAAAGAATCTGACATACCTCCTCTTCTAAAATTTGTTAAGATTTCAGGAATTAGCAAAAAAATCGCTCCAGCGTTTTTTGCTCTTAAAATCCATTCAAAATCTGCAGCTGATTTATATAGTAGACTGAAAGCACCCACTTTTATATATAATGACCTTTTAATAAAACAAGTTGGATGTTCAATCATACCATCTTTTAAAAATAAGCTATCATGCCCAACAATAGAATCTATAATACCATCTTTATTTATAAATTTTAAAAGACCATGAATAATATCAATATTCGGATAACGATTATGATATTTTACTACATTTTCCAAAGTTTGATTTTCATACCAGTCATCACTATTTAAAATACCAATAAATTCTCCTTTTGCAATTTCTAAGCCTTTATTCATTGCATCATAAATACCTTTATCTGGTTCTGAAACCCAAAAAGAGATTTTGTCTTGATACTTTTTAATAATTTCTACAGTTCCGTCATTACTGCCTCCATCAATTATTATATACTCATAATTAGTATATTTTTGATTTATAACACTTAGTATTGTATCTTCAATTGTTGAAACTGAATTATAGGAAACAGTTATAATTGAAATTTTAGGACTCAAATTATTATTCATTAAACACATTCTTATTTATTTAATTGTATTTGATTGGAGTTTTGATAGTGACGTCAGTTTAAAACTTTTCTGTAGATCTCACCACTTGTAACCTGATAAAAATAAGCATCTGTTTTAATTATTCAAAATGGATTCTAATAAGTTAACAGCCGAAATAAATATTAAATGTACTAGCTGAGGGATGTTTAAAAGAATACTTAATAGAGCTTTGAGTTTCTAAATTAGAAATTTCATCATTTTTATATCTGATTACTAGAGAAATAATACTTTATAAAATAAAGTGAATCCTATTCCCCTACCAATGCTATTATCTGTTAGTATTAACTACTTATGGCAATATATCTGAATGATTATTTCGATTTATACTATTTTATCAATTAAAAAAATTGACCAAATAAGCACAATATTCTCCGTATAAACCAGTAATAAAAGCTACTTTATATAATTTTTTTATAAACCTCCAAAGTATTTTCAAATGTCTTGTCCCAAGAAAATTTCTTTATACGCTCAGTTCCTTTTATTTTTAAATTCTGACGTAATTTTTTATCACTAATTAAATTTGAGGAAGCCATATATAGTGAATGCAGATCTTGTGGGTCAAAATAAATAGCTGCATCTCCACCTATTTCGGGTAATGAGCCTCCGGTACTTAATAAGGTAGGGCAACCAGATGCAAATGATTCCAAAACTGGGATACCAAAACCTTCATACAAACTAGGAAATACAAAAAACAATGCATTTGTATATAAGTTAGATAAAATAGTATCATTTATTTTTTTTAATAGAATAATTCTTTTTTCTAAATTCATTTTTTTTATAAATTGAATCTCTAAAATAGAAAAATCCCCACCACCTGCACATATTAATGTCAAGTCATTATTAATTAATAATTGCGTAACACCTGTTACAAATCCTTCAAAATTTTTGTAGAGTAATCTGTTACCAACAAATAAAATATAATCCTGCTTGATAATTCTTTCTTGGTCTCCACCTGAACTTTCTAAAGAATTACCTAAATAAACTACATCAATTTTTTCTTCATCAATTCCGTAAATATCAATAATATCTTTTTTTGTAGTTTCAGAAACTGCAATAATTTTTTGAGCCTTTTCTGCCAATTTTCTTTTGGATTGATAAACAGAAACTTCATTTGATAATTCTGGATATTGATTTTCAAATTTTTCATGTATCATATCATGAAAAGTAATTACAAAAGGTCTGTTTTCTAAATTCTTTAAAAAATAATCATTATAATAGGTTGGATGAAATATATCAAAATCAGATTTTCTCACCTTAGATAAACTTTTAGATTGGTTAATACTATTGTATAAATATTCTTTACCTCTAAAATTGGTAGTAGGAAAAAAAGGAGAAACTCCGTGAAAAGTTTCTTTATTTAAATAAGCATTATTAGAATAAACAGTACCCACATTACAACTATTATTAACGTTATCAAAACGCTTAATCAGCTCATAAATATATCGGGAAATTCCACCATATTGCTGTAGCGTGAAGATTTGATGATCAAAAAGTATTTTCATTTTAAATTAAAATTTAAAAAACGAATCAAAAAATGACCGTTAGTTATTTGTTCCATATACCCTTAGCTTGATTGGAAATGATTTTTTTGTATTGAATGTAACTTATTACTGCCCCTAATAATAAACAAAAAAAATTAGAAGCAGGCATAGCATAAATTCCCCACTTTAAGTATTTTACTAAAAAAAATGACAGTGGAATATTAATAATTCCCATTACAATAGCATACATAATTTGAATTCTTATTTTACCTACTCCATTTAAAAAACTCGCAAAAATAGCATTCCAATTAAAGACGATGATATATAAACAAATTGAAATAGATAAAGGCAAAGAAACATTAACAACACCACCTAGCCAAAGCTTAATAACAAAATTAGCACAAAAAAGCATTATAATTAATGCAATAATACTTAAAGACCAATATTTTACCAGAGTATTAATTGTTTTTTCTATCCATTCATATTCTTTTTTATAAAATGCTTCAGTAAATGCAGTCCAATATGGTGTCAATATAATCGAAAAAAACATTATTATCACACTAAAATACTTATAAGATATATTAAAATCTGTTACATCCGAGGGTTGGAACAATTGTGCAATTAATATATTATCTGTTTGAAAAACAACTAAGGTGATAATTTGTAATATAAAAAATTGAGAACCTAAACTCATTATACCTTTTGATTTTTTAAAATCAATAGCTTTGAAAGAAGGAGTAACTATTTTGAACTGTTTTCTAAACAAAAAAACAGTGGTTGCAATTGAAACTAGAACAGGGATAAAAGACAAGCACAAGGCTAATAAAACTAAATTAGCAGTTGTCGTTTTTGTTAATATCCAAATTGCTCCGGTTAATCCAATATTACTAATAAATAACAAAATAGAACTAATAGAGACCATCTGAAAAGACGCTGCAACAATATTGACAATATCAGTTACAAATTTCAAGAAGAAACAAAGTGATACAACCGTTACAACTGTATGAAGTTCTTGTTCTTGTATAAAATCAGAGTTAAAAACAGCTTGCCATTGAATAAATGGACTAATTAGAAAATATAACCCACTTAGTGTTAAAGCAATTAAACCTATAATTGCATAAGAAGTACTAACATAGATTTTGGCTGATCTGTAGTCCTCTTTTGCTAAACTCTCCGAGAGTTTATTCCTAAGACCATTTCCTATTCCTATATCAAAAATAGCAATCCAACCGACTAAAGAGGATAAAGTCAACCAAACACCATAGGCATCAGGTTTTATATATTCGATAGTTAAAGAAACTAAAACAAACTGTAAAGCAATACTGGCTCCTTTAAAAAAAAAGGATAATAATATATTAAAATTTGCTTTTTGAGATCGATCTAAATTCGTTCTCGATAAATATTTTTTTAGCACTAAATTATATTTTATAACAAATTATACTAAATAAAATTTAGTATATATTAAATTCAATTTAACAAAACCAAACCACTATCTACCAATACTTTAAAAGAACGATATAAATTACACTGTGGTTCCTTAATTTTTAGATTTGAAAGGGTTTCCAATTAATAGAATAACTATGTTGATTTATATTTCCTTTAATAAAACAAATCATATATTTTACTCCGTATATTAAATTCTATTATTAGTATTTCAATTATCATCAACTTAGTAGTCAACTTTCATAAAACAATTTAGATAATCTGTTTTAAAAATTTTATTATAGTTAAAATAAAAACAGTTAAGAAACCAAACAAAAAACCTCCATAAAGAATTCCTTTCGCTTTTCCAAAACGCTCTTTAGCCAAAGGTAAAATAGGCTTATCAATAATCTGAATTAAAGGTGTGTCTTTTCGTAAAGTCACTTTAGCTAATTCTGTTTGTTTTACCAATTCCGTTAAAATAGCGGTATTGGCCTGTACATCTACCTGTCTACGAGCCGAAGGTGCACGACGTACATTCAAAGCCGGATTCAGGTTAAAGGTATTATCATTAGCAACAGCTACCCCAGTGATCGCAGCATTAAGTTCCCGACGAATAGAATCGGTTTGCCGTTCTAGAATCAACATATTTTCACGGGATTTTTTGCTTTTAGTATCAATGTAAAAATCAGACACCTCTTTAGCCAATGCTTCGCAAAAATATTTAGAAAAAAGCTCATTGGCAGACACAACATCTATACTAATTATCGCCACTTTTTTATCCTTTTGTCCTACCGTTAGCGCAGAGTTGAGTAAGTTTTTATAAATGACACCAAGAATACTATCCTGAATGCGTGTAAATCTTTCACGATTGGCATTGGGTATAAATTCTAATTTTGTTAAACGAGGATTTTTCTCCCAGTTCTTTCGCCAATCATTATTTTGAATGTACATTTCCACTAAAGAAATTGTTTTACCATCGACCATGACAGGTCTTAATAAAGTTTTTTCAACCATAGATCGAGACTTAAAGAACTCCGCCAGATTGGCACCAGAAAAAACGCTTCCGCCACTGCCTCCTAAATCCAATCCGAAAGAACTCGCTAATCCTAATGCGCCGCCTATGCCTCCACCTGACTTTTCATCTTCTAATGCAAAAGTCATAGTTGCTGTATAAGTAGGCTTCTTCATAAATGAATATATTAAGCCCAACGTAGCTCCAATAACAGCTATCAAAAGAATAATTTTCCATTGAGATAAAAGATAGTCAAACCATTCTTTAATTTTCACTATTAATTCTTTTAAAGATATTTCATCATTATCAATAGAATTTTTCTCCATTTAATTTTATTTAAAAGCTGTTATAATCAATAAAGCTAAACTTGAAATCACGCTGCCTATACCAACCCATTCTCCTGTACTCATCTTTTTCTTCTCTGGCTTTTCCGGCACTACAATTTGCGAACCCGGAGTAACCTTAGGATAGGATTTAATAAAAAAGAAACTGCTTGCTACAGCTGCCTTCCCATTGGGATAAATAATATAAGCCTTCTTTTTCCATGCCTTTGCATCAGTTCCTCCTACTGCATTTATATAATAATTGAATCCTTTTCCTTTATCATAAGGAATTTCAGAATTTAATAAAACATTTCCAACTACAGTAACATTTCCAGTGTTAGCCGTTACTTCAATTTCATCTCCGGGGAACAGTACAACATTTGATTTGTCATTTGAATTTTTTAAAATTTTATCCCATTCTACAGGTATGGTTATGAATTTCAATTCCTTTTTTATATCTTCTTTAAATTTAGTTTGTGTTGTATCATTTTTAGCGACCTTGAAATTCATATTCCCTAAATCCTCAAACTGTTTTTCTTTGACAGGGCGCTTAATCTTCACACCGTCGAGGTTGGCTAAACTTGTTAATCCACCAGCTCTCTGAATAATATCATATACTTTTTCTTTTTTATGACTCAGAACATATTTTCCTGAATAATTCACAGCTCCACTAACAGTAACTTCTTCAGGTTTTTCGTAAAAAGCCATTTTCCGGACACTAATTACATCAAAAGGTTGTAATTCAAAATTCTTTAGCTGTTCGTTATTACCAGGAGTAATCTCAATAGCAAATAAATCGGCTTTTTTTTGACTTAAATCATCAATTTCCTCGGACCGAATCATTCTGGCAATCTCAACTCTTTTAGAAGCTGCTCCCGTCAGTCCGCCTGCCTGAATTAATAAGTCATTCAATGTCAGATTTTCATAAAACTCATAAGTGCCCGGCTTATTTACCTGACCATAAATTGTAATTTTATATTCCTCTACAAAATCTAAAATAGAATAGACTGTGACAACATCCTCTCTTTGCAATAGAATATTAGCATTCTGGTTACCCTCTAATGCATTAGCTAAATTAACATTCACTATTTCTGAGGTCAAATCATCTTTCAAACGTACTATTTTAGCTCTTTTATTGTAAGCGTCTTCTTTTAATCCATCTGCTTTTTTTATAAGATCCGCAATACGCATTCCTGTTTCAAAAGAATAGGTATCCGGTCTAAATACAGCCCCTTCAATAGTAATACGGTTTTGAAAACGATTCAAAATTTTGGCAACTTTAAATACATCCCCGGAAGAAGGTTGGTATGTGTTAAATTCTACAGCATTTATGTCTTTTACTTTAAATTCTTTCGCTGTCTTTTGCACTACATTTACTGACGCAGTATAGGCTAAATCTGTGAATCCCGAAGCAAAACTCAATAAATCAGAGAAAGTTTCTCCTTTTTTCATTTCAAAAATTCCAGGACGCTTTACTTCTCCCTCTAAAGTGACTCTCTGACTATATGTCGGAATACGAATTACATCATTATCTTTTAATCCTAAGTTATCTGACTGATCACCTTTTACCAAAAAACTATAGATATCTATATTACGGTATAATCTATTGTTTCGAATCAGTTCAATATTTCTATAGCTCCCGTTCTTACCTGGACCTCCGGCCAAAAAAAGCGCATTATATACTGTTGCTAATGAAGAGACCGAATAATTGCCGGGTTGTTTCCCCCCAATAATAGTCACTTTAATAGTCCTTATACGCCCTAAGCTAACTCCCACACTGGATTGTCCTGATTTTACAGTACTATAAACTCCTGCAATAGCATTTTTTATTCTTTGGGTAGCAGCTTCGATAGTCATTCCCGATACAGCAAGCTGCCCTACATACTGAATGGAGATCTTGCCTTCTTCACTTACAGTCACATTGGCATTATACTCCTGTACACCGTAAACCGCTACTTGCAATTCATCTCCCGGTCCTAAAATATAATTAACCGGTGTCGCTAATTTTAAATTAGGCTCAAAATTCAGTGTTGGATTATCAAATAATTCGGATCCAAAAATTAATGCATTTATACTGTCCTTAATTTTTGTATTAACTATTTTATCTTGTTTTCTTCCAAAACTTTCTTTATCGCTAGCATCTTCGATTTCCACTGCCTCTTTTTTAGAACTAAGTTTAACTAAGCGCTCTTTTAATTTAGCAAATTCAGTTGCAGACATACCTTTAGACATTACAATAGGTTCCGCCTGTATGATAGTCATATTGTTGGTTTCTAGCTCAGTTTTTATTTTTATAATATCGCTATCCGATAAATAATCTACTTTCAAAGTGCTCAAATCACTACTCTTTAGTAAATCCTGAGCAACTATAGTGGATGATTGAAAAAACACCATAAATAATAACAAGACAGTAATTATTCTTCTCATATTCAAATTTTAATTGATTCAAATGGGCAATATAAAGATCCCATATAATTTATTCTGGCTTCATACTTTTTATTAAAATTTAGCATAGCTTCGCCTTTGTAAGTCACATTTTATGTGCTACTTTTTCTAAATTTTGTGCAAATCTACAGTAAAATCATACGGTAAACTATTTTTTTATATTAAAATATAAAACAAAAATAAAATCTCTTTTGATAATAAAAAAAATGATATTATCACCAAAATGATAAAAAACTAACTCTTAAAGCTTTATCAATAAAAACTAAAAAATATTAATCAGCCATTTATAAATTTCAGCTTACAAGAATCTGGATCGTATTACATTATTTAACTAAATATAAATTTATTTATTATCTCAATACTCATCACAATACCTCAAAAAAAAAAGTTTACAAAACAGATTTTGTAAACTTTTAAAAAGTAAAAAATAATTTTTTACATCTTTAATATTCTCTTAAACCAAGATTTATCTTCTACTTTAACACCATAGCCATAGCCATACCCATATCCTTTAGTGGAATCTGTATCATTCAACAGCATACACATGTTAGGCAATTTCTTTTCTTTATACAAGGTATTCGGTATATTGAGCATACGTTTTTCTAAAACATTGGCACGAGCTACATAAACAAAGCAATCCGCATATTTTGCAATTAATAAAGTATCAGTAACTAAACTAACCGGAGCAGTATCAACTATAATATAATCATATTGTTGTTTTAAATCTTCAAATAAAGTATTTACTTTTTTATTCATTAATAATTCCGCTGGATTTGGTGGAATTATACCAGCTGGTAAGACATAAAAAGCTTCAAACCCTTCTTTTTTAACGATTAAATCTTCTATATTCAAGTCTTTAGAAGATAGATAATTGGTAATTCCTCTATCTGGTAAAGTTAAATATTCATCAAGCTTTGGATTTCTGATATCCATTCCTATCAGTAATACTCTTTTGCCGGATAATGCGAAAGTAGCGGCTAAATTAACAGAAATAAAAGTCTTTCCTTCCTTAGGAAAAGTAGAAGTCATAAAAACAGTTTTGGCTTGACCCACTGGTACTGAATTCAGCATAAATTCCAGATTGGTTCTGATAATCCGTAATGCTTCAGCCGAACTGGATCTGCTTTCTGATTGTATAATCTCAGAATGAGAATCTGAAGTAGGCACATCTCCAATAAAAGGAATTGGGGTTTTCCCATCTAAATCCAATCTGCTTTTAATTTTTGTATCTAATAGATCATCAATATAAATAAACCCAAAAGGAACTAATAATCCTAAAAGTAAACCAGCCAAATAAACAATTTTTTTCTTAGGACTTACAGGCTTTTTATCAGCTTTAGCCACATCTATAACACGGGCATTAGGCTCAGTAGCAGCTAATGAAATAGCTGTCTCTTCACGTTTCTGTAATAAATACAAGTACAACTCTTCTTTGACTTTTTGCTGTCTGGCGATTACTCTAAACTGACGTTCCTGCACCGGAATTTTCCCTATCTTACTATTCAAAATCCCTTCCTGACTTTTAATGTCACGATTCTGAATTTGTAAATTGGATTGTAAACGTCTTAAACTGGCTGCAACATTAGATTTTAAAGAACTAATTTGTTGATCCAATTTTATCACTGATGGGTTTTCAATAGTAGCCGATTTTAAAATTCTATTACGATCTAAAACTAACTGATTGTAGGTACTGATTAAGCCTGAAGCATCTCCATTTTCAGTAATCATATTGGTTGGTAGTAAATCTGAATTGGTACTTTTTTTAATGAAGTCTAATAACGAAGAAACTACATTCAATTGTATTTCCACTTCAACTCCTTTCTTATCATATTCACTAGAACCTTCTATAAACAGCTTGGCTTCTGATTCGATATCAGTTAATTGATTTGATTTTTTAAAACTTTCAACATCCTCCTCTACCCCATCTAATTCCTGCGCAATCAATCCTAACCGACCTGCAATAAACTTAGAAGTGTTTTCTGATATAAAATTCTTATCCTCCTCAGCGTTTTCATTATAAATTTCAATCATCGTATCTAAAAAACTCTCTGCTTTTTTTGCTACCGGATCAGAAATTGAAATATTTACTACACTACTGGTTTTACTTATTGACTCCACTTTTAATTTTTCTCTAAGATCTTCTGTTAAATCATCAAGCGGGTGTAATAATACACGAATAGACTCAAATCGATCTTTATGATTTTTTTCATAAAAAGCAGTTTTTTGAATAATCAAAATTCCAATTTGTGTTGGTATTTTTTCTCCATACTTAAATTCTTTTTTAGATGAAAGAATAAATTTGTCTTCCTCTCCATCTTCCATTTCATTTTCTAATGCAAACCCGTTTGAATCCAACAACTTACATTCCAGAACATGTTCAGCTTCATCAAAAGAAAGTGATTTATTTACAAAATAGGCTTTAATTGGGCTCTCTGCATATATATCCCGATCAACAACATTTCCTTTCACAAATAAAGAAACATTCAAATTCAATTTTTTAATAGTACTTTCAACTAAAGTTCTTGATTTCAATATCTCAATTTCGTTATCCACATTACTCTTCATACTTCCTCCTAAGCCTAAATCAGCAAAAGCAGATAATTCAGAAAGCATCCCCCCCTTTTTCTCATCCTTCACTAAAATAGAGGTAGAGGCTTCATAGCTAGGTGTGGTATAACGCAAATATAAAAAAGCAAGTAACAAACAAATGAGAACACTAAATACAAACCATTTCCAGTGTATTAAGTATTTGTCTAATTGCTCTCGAAGATTAATATCTTCGATTTCATCCTCTATAGTATCATTATAAAATTCTTGTTTTTGCATTTTATTATTTTAATATTTATCTGAAAATTAGTACTGAGAGCGATACAAGGATAGAAATCGCCGATATAATTACCGACGTATTTGGACCTACTACTGAAGAATTCACTCTGGTCTTATTTGGTTCCACATACACTACATCGTTTTGCGCTAAATAATAAAATGGAGAATTAATAAAATCCGACTTAGTTATATCAACTCTGTTATATGATTTCACACCATTAACCTCTCTTATTATCAATATGTTGTCTCTTTTTCCATAAATAGTCAGATCTCTAGCCATACTCAAAGCTTCAATCAAAGTAATTCTTTCTGAGGAAATAGGGTAAGTTCCTGGTGAATTAACCTCCCCTTGTAGGGAAACTTTAAAATTCATAATACGAAGATTAATTATTGGCTTCTTTATATAACTACTGATTTTTTCATTTAGAAGCCCTAGTACTTCAGTACGGGAAAGCCCACTAACTTTTAGTTTCCCTATAACAGGAAATTCAATAACACCATTTTTATCTACTAAATACAGCTGTACTGTTTCCTGACCTCTAGTTATATCTAATCTGTTATTTGATGATGTACTGTATGTTCTTAAGTTAAAAGGAATAGCTACTTCAGGATCATCTGCTGATACAAGAATCATTAATAAATCATCTGGCTGGATTGTAATTTCATATGAATTTGAATTTTTCTGTGCAGACATATCATCTATATTTTGATAGTATACTACATCTTGTTTTGAACCACAGGAAAAAAGTAAAAATAAAGGTAACAAAAGAGAAACTTTATTTGTAAATAATATTTTGGATTTCATTGAGTAATTTTTAAGACGGCAAATATAAGAATTCTTTAATTGAATAGTATAATTTTACTTAATGTTAGTTATTTTTGGTTTTGATTTTTTTTTTACAAAAACTACTGATACTTAATAGGCCTTTTCTTCCCCTTCAAATATATTAAAAACAGTTTTTATAATAATTTTAATATCAAGCAGCAAACTCCAGTTTTCAATGTACCAAATATCATATTCTACTCTGTTTTGCATATCGATTAATTCTCGGGTTTCCCCTCTGTAGCCATTTATCTGTGCCCATCCTGTAATACCGGGTTTGGCATATTGGCGCACTAAATAATTATTAATTAATTCCGTATACTGCCTGGTATGATTAACCATGTGTGGACGTGGTCCCACCACAGACATATCTCCACAAAAAACATTAAAAAACTGCGGTAATTCATCAATACTTGTTTTACGCATAAAAGCTCCAAACCGGGTAATTCTGGCATCTCCTTTCTCTGCCTGCAATTTATCCGCTTCTTTATTGACCCGCATACTTCTGAACTTCAAACAAAAGAAAGACTCATTATCCCTGCCTGATCGCTCCTGCTTAAAAAATACAGGACCTGGAGATTCCATTTTAATCAAAACTATAATTATAGGAAACAACCATGGAAATATTAGAAGTATAACGGCAGCCGAAAAGACAATATCAAATGCTTTTTTTATTAATCGATTAACGGTATATTCCAATGGCTCTGTCCGAAACATCAAAACAGGCGTATTTTCGTAAAATGATATCTCAACCTTACTTGATTTAGTGTACAATTGAAAATCCGGGATAAACTTAATCCGAATCATACGGTGTTCACATATTTTTATTAAATTACTAATTACATTCAGGTTATCAATATGTAACGCCACATACATTTCGTCTATTTGATGCGTCATCACATACTTTTCAATATCACCAAATCCACCTAAAATTGGCGACGAAATAAAAGCAAAAGGATCTACTTTTTCATCAAAAAAACCTAAAAAACGATAACCATAAGTTAGGTCTTTTGATAAGGTTTTACGAATTCGTTCCCCTACATCATTTGCTCCCACTATCACCACATTTTTGAAATTATAACCTTTTGATCTAACGTACTTTAAGAGCTGCATAGATAAAACACGGGAGAGCATCAACAAAAAGAAGAAAAAAGAATAAAAATAAAACAAACGAAGCCTCGATATCTGCGAGTATTTTAAGAACAAAACAAAAAAAGCAATTATAGCAATGTGGAATATAAATTTTTTAATGGTCCGTTTTAAAATGGATTCCAAAGGTTCAATTCGTACTACCCGATTGGATTCGTTACGTAATAATAAGGCTAACCAAATCAAATTGGATAAGCAGGAAACCGTCTGCACTTCTTTAATAAATAGTTTATCAAAATTACCGTAGCGTACCCATACTGACAAAATAATAGAAAAATTTAAAAGTAATACATCCCAGACTACAAACAAAAGTTTAAAGTAGCGGGAAAAATGATGGCGGGATAAAACATCTAAAATTCTCATATTAAACTAAATATTTATTTTTTTTTAAAAATTTCAATAAAGTGTTTTGCGTATTGATCCACAATAATTTCCCAATCGTAAATATCAGTAATTTTTTTTCTGTTTTCAATTAACATTGATTGGAAAGAGTCATCATAATAGCGCACATTTAAGAGGTGATTTTCGACATCTTTAGCTTCTTTAAAATAGATAGCATCAGCACCTAAAATATAGCGATTGAAGTCATTATCATTAGCGCAAATCAAACAATTAGAAGCCATCGCTTCTAGCAAAGAAGGGTTAGTTCCTCCTACTGTATGACCGTGAAAATAAATATTCGAATAATATCTTAAATTGTTTAATATATCAATATTATATATTCCTCCAATGAATTTAATCTGATTATATATCGAATATTTTTCTTTCAAATAATTTCCATAAGAAGTTTCATGATTACCAATAATTAAAAATGGACGATTCAAATTGGCCTTGGCAACCCCATCTAAAATGATTTCTATACTATTTTCAGGTTCTAAACGAGCAATAAGCATATCATATTCATAAGCATTTAATTGGTAAGCTGCAAGAACATCTACATCATTGCTGTTAAACAGACTAGCACCATAGGCAATATAAGTGGAATGTGCTTTATAAGTTTTCTTCAAATATATTTGAATACCGATAGAATCTGAAATTAAATAATCACTGTATTTAACACCTAATGACTCTGCATAACGTAAAAATTTTTTAACTTTTTCAGAATACTTTGTTCTTTTCCATTCCAAACCATCCATATTTGTAGTTATAATGGATTTCTTAGGCATTAACCATCCCCACACAGAACTGCTGGTATAACCTAATTGTAGTACTATATCACAGTTTTGTTTTCTAACATCTAAAATACAGTTCAAATCATAAATAAACTGACCCGCAGTACCCAATCTATGTTCCGGATCATAACAATGAACAATTTGAACACCATTCCACATTTTTTCCTGATAAGGATGATTATGTGAATTATAAACTATGACTTCAAATCCTCTTTTTACTAAGCCTACGGCTAAATATTCTGCACATTGTTCAAAACCTCCATAATGATTAGGAATTCCCCTTGTGCCTAGTATTGCTATTTTCATTTATTTAAAACTAAGTTATATGCTTTTAAAGTTTCCTGGGCTGTATTCTCCCAAATGTATTCTTTCAATATTAATTCTTTCAAGGAGTTTTGAATAGGTTGATTAAATGCTTCCATAACAGCTTTTTTAATTGATTCTAAATCATCAGGCTGACAATAAAAAGCTAAATCTTTAAAATATTCTTCGGTATCTCCCTTTGGTGTAACAACTATATTACAATCCATAATTGCTGCCTCTAATGAACTCAACCCTGTTGTTTCAAACCAACTAGGTAAAACATGAACTTTAGAGGCTTTAAATATTGATGCTAATTCATTATGATTGATATGATCAATAATTTGCATATTATCATTTTCTTCGATAAGCTTTAGACATTCATTGTAATAGCCTATATGATTAGGAGAAGGTTTACCTATGATGGTTAAAAACAAATCGGTATCCTTTAATGCATTTATTAAATTTAATTGATTTTTCCTCCCTTCTATTCTGCCTACTGATATAACATGATTTTTAAATTTTTCATTAGGTTTAATATTATCACTAAATGTGAGTTTATCGATAGCATTTGGCACCTTTAAATATGGAGTCGTGACGCCATACTTATTTATAAATCTATTATACTCACTATGAGAGTTAGGAAGAAGAAGATTAGCCTTGCTTGCAACATATTTAACAGATGCTCTATGCCCCTTTAATAAATAATATTTAGAATTAATTTTATCTCCATTCTTTATATATCTCGCAATAGCTTTTAAATATTCTATTTTATCACTACTGAGTATAGTACTTAAAAAACCTAAAGTTCCCCCTCTGTTTTTTTCATATTCACTATAGTCAACAAATATTGTTGATACTACGAATGGAAGTTTAGATTTTAATATATGTGGAAGAATGTCATCTGGTCTAATGATATTAAAAAAATGCATTATATCATATTTTGAATAATCTATTTCTTCATCTCCAATAAAAACCTCAACATCAATACCTAATAATTTCAAATATTGGGCTGTTGAATTTATTTGAACGGTATCTCCGCCTGGTGATGAATTAAGCGTTCTCCGGGCAATCATTAATACTTTCATCATTGTTTATAGGTAAATGAAGTTATTGTGAATTAAAATAATTTATTTCTACTGTGGTAGTAGTCAAAGAGCATGCTTCAACATATTTATTAAACTATAATAAAAAGTGAATCTGTAACAAAAACATTATTCAACTCTTAAATTATCAGAATTACAAAATAAACATATTATAATTAGCAGTTAAATAAAGCCTTTAATTAATATACTATCTCTTTTTTATTAATTTAGCTGGAATACCTCCATAAATTCCATTTTCTTCGTAAGTTCCTGATTTAACAACTGCGCCTGCAGCAAAAATACACCCATCTCCAATTATTGCTCCATCCAAAACAGTCACTTTAGCTCCAATCCAACAGTTTTTCCCCACTTGAATTCCCTTATGATTCACACCTTGTAATCTAATTGGAATGTTAATATCTTTGGTATTATGGTTTTCAGAATGAAAGCTAACATAATTCCCAATAATTGTATCTTCACCGATTTCAATACCACCAGCACACCCATAAAAACAATCTCGCCCTAAGCCCACATTATCACCAACTATCAGACCCTTTCCAAGATGCCTAAGACTACCCGTACATTCTATAACTGTTCTTTTTCCTAGAGAAACATTACTTCCGAGTTGAAGTCCCTCTCTCGATAAAGCATCAATGAAACACCCCCTATCTATAGTAACACCTGCTCCACACGCAATATAACTTTTACCTTTCAAAATAACACCCGCACCTATAAAAAGTAGACCTCTGTGTTTTACAAAAGAGAGTAATCCTCTAATTGCCATTATGGCTCTAGTGAATATTAAACAAAGTAAATAGAAACTCCCAATTGTAGAATCTATTGTATATTGATCACCCTTGATACGGCGAATTAAATTATTGATTATTCTCACTAACATATTATTTACAGATTTATCTTTTTCTGTTTAAATTTACCCCTATCAGCTTACCAACTTTGTTAATACGAGATTTAATATACATATAAAATCCTATTATAGTAGCCTTCAAATTATTCCCATTACCACTATGCATTACCGCCTTTTTATATTCGAGAATAGAAGCCCAAGTATCGCTAACTCCTCCTTCTCGCATTTCAATAGTAATCTTATTCAGATAAGTTGCTTTTAATTCTTTTCCAGCTCTAAGCAGTAACTCATAATCCCCAACTATTTTATACTCTATGTTATAGAGTCCATATTGATCAAATAATTTTTTAGCATGAAGTGATCCAGGATGTGCTACAGTCATTCTGTACTGAAAAGCAGGCCAACTCCATGCATCACCATTCACCCAAATAGGCTGACCCTCTATATTCAGCATTTGTACCTTCGAGCTTATATAATCCAAATCCGTGTTTTCAAATTCAGATAAAAAGTTTAAGTAATATGCTAAACCATTTTCCGCTAAACGATCATCTGCTCCCAAAAACATAATCCATTCCCCACTACTGGCTTTCACTCCCTTATTCCAAGCATCATAAATTCCTTTATCTGGTTCACTAACATAATATGTAATAAAAGATTCGTATTTCTGAACTATTGATAATGTTGTATCTTTTGAGCCTCCGTCTATAATAATAAGCTCATAATCCTCTCTCTTGTTTTTTATTACGCTAGAAATTGCTTCCGCTAAATATTTTTCAGCATTATAAGTTGCAATTATTATTGATATCTTCATTTTAAATTATTTATATTATTTCTTACTCGAGGATTTCTTTTAATAAATATTTTGGTATTAAGTGCTAAGCCAAATATCATCCATGCATAATAAATAAAAGGATTTTCATAGGTGTTTACTGAGACCGCACTTGTGATTAGGTATGCTATCAAAAAACCAATTCCTAGATTTGAAAATCCATTTCGCGAAATATTATTAGATATTAAGCTTCCAATTTTAATCTGTAGCCCAATCAATAAGAGTAGCCCTAACAATCCTAGTTCTATACCAAAATTTATAAGAGCTGATTCCGCAAAATATAAGTCAGTATTCAAATGAGTATGTGCAAAATCGGTTGACCCTATTCCTTTTCCTAATGTATTGTTTAAAAAATAATTTAATGCATCAATCGTCATATCTCCTCTCGCCGCTGAACTAGCTTCTTTACCAGACAGGGTAGATTCGATAATAAAATAAAACTTAGGAACACTAAATACTACACTGATAATAAAAAATAAAGTGATAAAAACATACTTTAGTCCAAATTTTCTAAAACCCTTATCCACTATTAAGGTGTAGAACAAAGTGATTAACAAAATGGCCCATCCCGCTCGTGAAAAAGACGTTAGTAAGCAAAAAGCAGATGCCCCAATACATATTTTTAAACCTATAAATTGAAAATGAGAAAATTTAAAACTTAATCTACCAACCCACGCAAATATTCCTAATATTAAAATTGCGCTATTAAATATACCCATTTGATTAGGTCCTCCAGTCATAAGACCACATACTCTATCAAAACCCATAATTTGGAGAGAGGAATTATCATAATAGAGAGTTCCATCACTTCCTTCCTGAAAAGAAGCTCCTAAAACACTTCGAAATGTAACACGCATTGTAGGTGATATAAAATCAATAATACCTGTAATATTTATTAATAAACTCCCCAAAAGAATAATTAAAAAAAAATTTCTAGCGTCTGAACGTGTAAATTGAATCTTAGATACCGATAAAGTCAAAAATACGGGAAAAAAAAGTTTTTTAAATGAGGTCGAGATAGGATAGTCATTATAAAAGCCTATCAAGGTATACCCAAAAATAAATATTGAAAACAATAAAAATAAACTAAATATTTTATTATAAGCAAAATGCTTCAACCTTAAGGTACGTAAAAACAATACTAATATTCCTAATTCCTTCCAAATAGCAAATATCTCCCCCCCGGTAGGAAAGACCACATACTTAATAGTACCATGAATAGGTAATAAAAAAAATATTAAAAAAAGAATACGTTTCTCTGAAGCTTGATTACAGTATATTAAAAATACTGCTATCAAAAAAAATTCTAATATCATAATTCTTTATTAATTAGAGGTTATCTAAAAAGAGGTTTTTTACACCTTATTTATTCAATAGAAAATCTCTAATTTGTATATAAATAAAATCCTTAAATATGACTAAAATTAAGCCATATACTACTGCTCCCATAGCTAAACAAAACAGAAGTTTTAAAAAATTGGGAAGATCAATAAAAAGGCTAAACCAAATAGTCAATCCCATAATGCTGGTAGCTAATACATATTTTAGAAACGATTTTATAAATCCTGCCAAAATAATATCATTCGAGTAAACTAATAAACTTATTAAGAGAATCAATTGTGCTATTACTGCGGCAGCTGCGGCACCATTAAATGAATATAACGGTACTAACAGGAAATTTAAACACAGATTAATTACTGTCGATAGGATCATTAAGACTAACACTACCTTTTCTTTTCCTTGTGGATAAAGAATCTGAACACCTATAAATGAAGATAGACCAACTATTAATATTAATGGGGAAACGATTTTTAAGGTATAAATTGCCTGTTGATATGATGGTCCACAAAACAGAGGAATAATCAAACTGGCTAATAAAAACAAACCAGCAGACATGGGTAAAGAAATTGCTAAAATAAATTGAAGTGCCTTCTGAGAAAGATCAGTAAAACGTTCATTTTGTTTTTCTGCAAATAAATTAGACAAACGAGGTAACATTACCATGCCTAAAGAGTTGACCATAACCAAAGCCACTTGTATTAATTTGGTAGCTGCAGAAAAATAACCTACTCCTTCATTAGTATCAAGAAACCCAAGCATTAAAACATTGATTGTTATGTAAATAACAAAAAAAAGATTCAGAGCAAATGAATTAAGGGTAAACTTGAAATGATGCCAAATACTTAAATCCTGCCAATTAATATTTTTAAAATCAATATATTTCCTAAGACGAAACAGGTTAAAAAAATTCCCTCCTGCTACACCGAAAACATTGTAAACAGCATACCACATTAAATCGGTTTTACTTTTTACTAAAAAAAACAACAAAAACAACGAAATAACTTTAACAATCAATCCTCGAATAGTGATGTATTTGAAATCTTCAACACCTTTATAAAACCATTCACATCCTATTGTCATTAAAAAAATAGATAAGCTCAAAACTAAAAACAATGGGAGTTCGCTTCTAACTTTGGTTACACTAAATCCTAGTATACCAATCACTAAATAACCTAATAGGGTAAGAAACAGGCTTAATAATAATATTTCAAGAGAAATCTTTGTTCTTTTTTCTATATTATCTCTTACTTTAGCTACCTCTCGTACACCATACATAGGTATACCTAATAAGACAAACATTCCTACATAATCAATTATAGATTTTAAAAAATTTACTTGTCCAATACCCTCCGCCATCAATATTCTGGAGGCGTAAGGAAAAGTAATCACAGGAAATAACACGACCGTAACCGTATTAAAAAAGTTTAATAAAAAATTTTTTTTTAGGGATTTAGACATCCGTATTTATTTACTTTGACGTTAAGACTTGTTCTAGTTGCACTCGCGGAAAAATTTCAAGCATTCCGCCTCTGCTTGCATTAAAAATCTTAATGTCATTTTGATTTGCATATTCATTTGCTAATCTATAATCATCCATTAAACCATTATATATATCTTCCGCAGAATTGGCTAAATTATTTGCCCCTTTATAATTAACTAAGCTACTGTGTTTGTTATCCTCAAAAAAATTGCAATCAGTACCCAATAAGTATACCTCTTTGAACCCCATGTAAAACACGATTTGCATCAAAAAGTGAACTACAGAGCTTCCCTCGTATACCAATTTAGAAATATCACTACTTATACTTGTCGTCCAAAAGCGCTTAGGAACAATTTTACGAACAAAAGCATTATAGCCTATACCTTGCTTCAACGGTACCGCAAATCCATTTCCTTTATTCCAGTCAATATACTTATCAGGATAGAATGCACACTTTAATTTAACATTAGTCAGTTCCTCTTTAATTCTTCCAAATACGTTAACATCTACTACCCCATAATAATCAGGTCTCCAATCAGTTTTATCAAACAATTTATAGATGGAATTCATACCAAAACAAATTTCGTCTTTTAAAAGATTTACATCATCTAACGTCAAACTTGGACCTGAAGCGATTATAAAACATCTCTTGCCTTTATGCTTATTTTTAAACTGTTTTAAGTCCTTAAAACGAGATTTAAATATAAATGGAATTATGTATGCTCTATAACTGGTGGCTACAACTTTGTAGGGTAATTTAATAAACCATAATTCCTTTATTTTTTTCATCAATTAATATTTAAAATGAGTTTACTTTTTTCACAGTAACCTTTTGATTATTAATAATATTATTTTCTGTGAATTTTGTAAACAAAATTTCTTTTGCAATATTTCTCTCCCGATCGTAAACCAAATAAATGGTCCCATCTTTTCCCTGCGAAACATCTGGATACGAAACTTTATCTCTTGAATCAATTAATAGCTTATATGGAAAGGTTACTCCATTGTCTTTTGAAAGAAATGCTGTCATATTTTTCCGTGTTTTATCATTACAAGTCACTAAAAGAATATTTCCAGACATCAGGCGACCGATATAAAATTTTACTGCAGCATTCTCTCCGATAGAAGTGAGCGGTTTAAATAATGTCCAGCTTTTTAAATTATTTAAGGATGCTTTAGCGAAATAAATACCGGAATTTTCTTCTCTTATGTAACAACTAAGAGAATCGCCAACTTGCAAAAATTGTGGTTCAGAATAAACTGTTTTTAAATTACTTGGCATTATAGGTATTTCACTACAAAGTATTGGAGAGGAAGCAGGACTACCACCAGTATAAACATCCGCTGTATACAAATATGTTTTGGCTTGCGCATTCGGAGAAAAATTATAATGAAAATTTCCATACAAAGCATGTCCTAACCCATCTAATAAGGTTGGTTTATTACTCATAACACCATTTTCAATTAAAATCTTAGGACCTGTATTTATAATCCATCTATTGTCATAACTAATAGTTGTTTCCCACACACCACCTTTTTCATCCCACCAATTTAGCGCCTTGTTCCATATAAAATGAATATTCCCTAATGGATCCATCCAAAGTCCTGGATCAAAAATACAATCATTTTCGTCAATTGGCGCTATTATTAATCTATTCTCTAACCACGTTACTCCATTATCTATACTTACTGCCAATGTAGCATAGGACCCTGCTCCTTCACCGTGTTGACTTTTTGTAGAACTATTTGAATACCAAGCACAATATAAGACGTCGTTAGTATCTACTTGTACTGCAGGTATTTGCGTAGCTTCCCTTTTTAAATAATCCAAATTAGTTATATGCCCTGATATAAAATTAACACCTGCCTCTGGATAGCTTATCACCTTTTGAGTGGTATCTAATTGAACTTTACCATCTAGTATTGGGCTGGGTACTTCTACAAAATCAATTACATCCACTGCGCCATTGTCTGATTCTACTTGACAGGAAAGCAATAAAAATATTGAACTGAGTAACATAATTAGTGCTTTCATAACGTAATTAATATTAATTTACTCTAAATTTAAAAAATAGTTACTAAAAAACTGAAAAAATCTGTTTAAGTTGCCATAATAAAAATGTTCATATTTGTTTTTTAATCTAATAATCCTTTGGTCTCAAGAACTGTTTTAATATAAATTTGCTCAGCTACAAAGAAATCCAATGGAGTATCAATATCGATAGACTCAATATCTGTTGTTTTTGTAAACTTTGGTTTTTTTCCAATAATATTACGATTTTTAATCAAATCCTCTCTTCTAACCAAAGTAAATCCAAAATTCAATGCCTCTATATTTGGTAAGTTTTGACTATTGGGTGCATTTTCTGGATCATAATTAACTGCCTTTCCGTCTAACCATAGAAATTCTTTTACCACAGAAACCGTCGATAAGCAATCATGATTTACATCATTATAAAAGTCTTTAATTGCTTCCTCCATAGTCTCAATTTTAACAAACGGAGAAGTAACAGGACAATAAGCAAATATTTCTGTCTCCGTTACATTACCAAGATGTTCAAAAAAATCACTACCCGTACATTCCGATGAAGCATAATAATCCTCTCTTCTATGAAAATTCACTCCTAAGTTTATCGCTATTTCAATAGCATCTTCGGAGTCTGTATTTACAACAATATCGTCTATTCCTTTAACCTTTTTTAGGTTATTAATCTTAATTGTTAAAAGATCAGAACCAGCAAAAGGTCGCAAGTTTTTATTAATAACTCTTTGCGAACCTTTTCGAATTGGGATTACAGCGGTAATTTTTTTCATAAAATTATATTTACACTTGTTATTATTAATTAATTATCCAATATTTATGAAAAATTAGATAATAGAATCTTTTGTTACTTAGCTATTTTTAAAATAATTTCAAATCACTCTCCACCATTTCTTTCACTAAGCCTGCCAAATCGTATTGAGGCTTCCATCCAAGCTGTGTCTTTGATTTTGTAGGATCCCCAATTAAAAGATCTACCTCAGTAGGACGATAATATTCGGGATCAACACGCACCACAATTTTACCAATTTCTAATTGGTACAATGAATTGTTACAAGCAGCAATTTTAGCAACTTCACTTTCATTTTCTCCCTCAAAAGTCAATATTACTCCTATTTCTGCAAAAGCCATGATCACAAAATCTCTAATATAAGTAGTCACTCCTGTAGCTATTACATAATCTTCGGGTACGTCTTGTTGTAAAATTCTCCACATTGCTTCCACATAATCTTTTGCATGTCCCCAGTCTCTTTGTGAGTTTAAGTTTCCAAGATATAAACATTCTTGCTTCCCCTTTGCAATAGCAGCAGTTGCCATTGTAATTTTTCGGGTAACAAAAGTTTCACCACGCCTTGGAGATTCATGATTGAATAAAATTCCATTACATGCGAACATTTTATAAGCTTCACGATAATTCTTAGTAATCCAGAAACCATAAATCTTAGCCGCTCCATAAGGAGAACGAGGATAGAATGGGGAGTTTTCATCATAAAATCCTTTTTCGTTTTTATTTTCTGTCATACCTCCGTAAAGTTCTGAGGTTGAAGCCTGATAAATTCTGGTTTTTTCACATAAACCTAAAATTCTTACTGCTTCTAATATTCGTAAAGTGCCTATTCCATCTACATTAGCCACATATTCCGGAGAATCAAAAGATACTTTAACATGAGACATGGCTCCTAAATTATAAATCTCATCCGGCTGTACTTCCTGAATGATTCTGATAATATTAGTAGAATCGGTCAAGTCTCCATAATGCAATGTAAAGTTTACATTCTGTTCGTGCTGATCCTGATAAAGGTGATCAATTCGTTGCGTATTGAAAGAGGAGGCACGACGTTTTACACCGTGTACTTGATATCCTTTTTCTAATAATAATTCTGCTAAATAAGATCCGTCCTGACCTGTAATTCCTGTTATAAGTGCTACTTTTTGTTCCATGCTATGAGTTATGAGTGGTGAGTTGTGAGTTGTGATATTTCGCATTTGCTCGATTTCACTTTTCACTTCTAACTATTAACTAAAAATCACATCTTCACTTCTTTAAAATTATCAATATTTTCTAAAAACCAAGTATAAGTTTTTTCAATTCCTGCTTCTAGATTTACTTTATGCTTCCATCCTAAAGTATGCATCTTGGACACATCCATTAACTTTCTTGGAGTTCCATCTGGTTTAGTTGAATCCCAAATAATATCTCCTTGATGTCCTGTAATCTTTGGAATCGTTTCTGCTAATTCTTTTATAGTCAAATCTTCTCCTGTTCCTACATTATATAAATAATCCGGTAATTTATTTTCCAAAGCAAACACAACAGATTCTGCCATATCATCTACAAAAAGAAATTCTCTCATAGGTGTTCCACTACCCCAAAGCGTAACAGCAGCATTATTATTGATTTTTGCTTCATGAAACTTTCTAATCATTGCAGGTAAAACATGAGAAGAATTTAAATCAAAATTATCATGAGTTCCATAAAGATTAGTGGGCATTAAGCTAACATAATCTTTTCCAAATTGTTTTCGAATAGCCTCACAAGCTTTTACACCGGTAATTTTGGCAATTGCATACCATTCATTGTAGGCTCCAAAGTATCTGTAAGCAGATATTCTTCTTTTAAAGGCTGAGGAGCAAGTTTGGGATAAATACAAGAACTGCCTAAAAATATAAACTTATCAATACCTGCCTGCATGGCAGAATCAATTAAATTATTCTGAATAAGCATATTCTCCATAATAAACTGATAGGGATAATTATTATTGGCTAAAATACCTCCGACTTTAGCAGCTGCATCAATAATTATATCCGGTTTTTCGGTTGCTATAAAATCTTTTACCGTTTCCTGATTTCTTAAATCCAGTTCCTTACTGGACTTCCCTACTAAATAATGTAACCTTTTTACGATAATATACTCCAGATAGCACTTCCTACCATCCCTTTGTGACCCGCAATATATATTTTAGCCTCTTTATCCATATTCTTAAACTTATTGTAATAATTCTGGATTCGCTATTTCTAAATCATTATACAAATCCTTTACATCCTGAGAATGTTCTTTTTGCAACACCAGATTCGCATTATCGGTAGCTATTAAAATCGTGTTTTTCATCCCAATAAAAGCCGTATAATTCTGTGTTCCAATAGTCATATTTCCATTTTCATCAATAGGATGACCTTTAGACACTAAATAATCATATACCGATTCAAAGGATCCTAAATCAGACCATAAAAACTGTGAAGGAACTACCTTAATTTTTTTACTTCGCTCCATTACGGCATAATCAATACTGATAGAAGGAATATCAAGAGATAGTTCTAAATCCAGTTTCCCATCGGTATTATTTTCCCATGCAATTTTAGATTTCTTATATACTTTGGGTTTAAAATGCTTTAACTCGTCCAGAAAAACCCCCGCTTTGAAACAAAACATTCCGCTGTTCCATAAGAAATTTTTCTTCGCTATAAAGGTTTTTGCTGTTTCAAGATTTGGTTTTTCTCTGAATGACAGTACATTTTCTCCTTTAGATTCTATATAACCGTATCCTGTTTCCGGCTTGGTAGGAACAATACCAAATGTTACAATATTACCATTAGCTGCTTTTGCAATGGCATCATTTATTGCCAGATCATACAATTCTTTCTTTTCAATAATATGATCCATCGGAGTAACTATCAAAATCGCTTCGGGATCAGCAGCAAACGCAGCAAAAGCAATAGCCGCGGCGGTATTTCTGGGAGTGGACTCCACAATATCAAGATACTGGATGTTGTTTTTTTCTAAGATATGTCTGCTCAGATGGCAGTTATCCATGTTCCCTACCACAATCACTTTATCTGCCACTTCCCGATTGCGTTCTACTGTTAATTCAAACAGTGATTTACCTTCAAATATTTCTAAATATTGTTTTGGTCTGCTTTTTCTGGACAAAGGCCACAAACGACTTCCTACCCCTCCGGTAAGAATGACGTGTATGATAGTATGTTTTTTATTCATAACTTTTATTCTTTTTTCGATATTCGATATTCGATATTCGTTATTCGTTATTTGTTGTTCGATTTTCGATGAACGATAACCGATTAATCACAGTCTGCCATCTACGCAATCACCCAAAACACCTTTTACATCATAGATGATACTTTTAGTATTTTGGAGTTTTGACAAATCCATACTCAGGAAATCGGCATGTGCTACACCTAAAACCAGAGCATCAAATTTTTGCTCTTCGGCAAGCTCAGTATGACAAATCAATTCGTATTCTTTTTTTACTTCAGCTGGGTTAGCCAAAGGATCAAAAAGGGTCACGCTTATTCCATACTCTTTTAGTGCATTAATGACATCTACTATTTTAGTATTGCGTACATCAGGACAATTTTCTTTAAAAGTGATCCCCAACATTAACAACTCAGCTCCACTAACAGAAATTCCTTTTTTAATCATCAGTTTCACCACCTGAGAAGCCACGTATTCGCCCATACTGTCATTCAAACGTCGTCCTGCCAGAATTATTTCAGGGTGGTATCCTAATTCCTGCGCTTTTTGAGCTAAATAATAAGGATCTACCCCTATGCAATGTCCTCCCACCAATCCTGGTTTAAAGGGTAAAAAATTCCATTTGGTTCCCGCGGCTTCCAGAACAGACTGGGTGTCAATATCCATCAGATTGAATATTTTAGCCAGTTCATTTACAAAAGCAATATTAATATCACGCTGCGAATTCTCAATTACTTTAGCAGCTTCGGCTACTTTTATCGATGGAGCGAGATAGGTTCCGGCTGTAATTACGGATTGGTATAGCTGATTTACTTTTTGTGCTGTTTCAGCAGTAGAACCGGCCGTAACTTTCAAAATTTTATCTACGGTATGCTCTTTATCACCGGGATTAATTCGTTCCGGTGAATAGCCTGCAAAAAAATCAACATTGAATTTTAATCCTGATATGCGTTCTAAAACAGGAACACATTCCTCCTCTGTAACTCCGGGATAAACAGTAGATTCATAAATCACGATATCGCCTTTTTTCAAAACCTTAGCTACCGTTTCACTTGCTTTATATAATGGTGTCAAATCCGGGCGATTATTTTTATCTACAGGAGTTGGAACAGTAACAATGTAATAATTACAATGGGCTATTTCATGTAAATTAGAAGTGCAATACAATCCTTTTTTTTCAGAAATTTTATCTTTAAGCACTGAATTCAGTGTAGTGGAATCAATTTCCAGAGTAACATCGACTCCGGATTGTAATTGTGTCACTCTTGATTCATTTATATCAAAACCAACAACAGCAAATTTTGTAGCAAATAAGCGGGCTAAAGGCAAGCCTACATAGCCCATACCTATAACTGCTATTTTAGAATCAGTATTCATTAATTTACGATCATATTAACCATTTTCAGCGATTTTTTCCAGCGCTTCGCGGCTCCAACCCACACAAATGAATTGAAATCCCTATTTTTCAGTGCGCAAATATAGCAGACTATAAGCTGAATTCCTATAAAACATATAAAATCGAAGCAGAAATATTATCCTGAAACTTTATTAGAAGGAAACCAATACTATACAAAAATCACATCATAGCCATTTAAAACACAGAAACTTCTTGTATCAAATTTCTGTTTCGAAAAAACTAAACGATTTTTCACATTATTTGAGTTTCATTTTTAGAACACATCCCATAGACTCTAAAATTAATACATAATGTGATTTACCCACTTCCTGAACTATGGCTGACTGCGATTTGAAAGGCCCGGATGCTACTTTAATTCTGTCTCCCACCTGCATAGGAGCCAATGAAACATCATATTTATCCGAAGATCCTAACCATTCTTTAATGGTATTGATTTCCTGATCCAGTACAACAGCAGGTTTTCCTAACCAAAAAAGATAACGCACGACTCCTGTGACCTGAAAAACTAAGTTTCTGTCCGCTTCATCCAAATGAACAAAAACATAAGAATTAAAAAGCGGAACCTGTACTTTCTTTTTTCTGTCAGTCCATTGCCTGACTTGTGTTACTAAAGGACAATAACATTCAATTCCTTTTTGAGTTAATTGTTCCGCAACTTTCTTTTCCCATTTTGGTTTTGTATACACTACATACCAGTTCATACTTCTAAATTTTAGTACTACATTCATTCCTGTCCTGCCTGTTTAAGCAAATAGTATCCTTTTCTGCTAAAAAAACAAACTCATCCCTGATTAAAGAAATGAGTCTATAACAATATCATTTTTACATTATGATCCGATAGCCTGATAAACAAATCCTATTTTTCCTAACGCAGAACCGTCTAAAATATTTCTTCCGTCAAATATAAACGCAGGTTTCTGCATAGCATTGTATATTTTTTGCCAGTCATATGAAATAAACTCATCCCATTCCGTAAGAACAGCAATGGCATGAGCTCCGGCACAAGCTTCGTAAGGATTTTCAAATGACAAAACACTGCTTGCATTATTTTCAGCGCTTCTTGACTCTAAATAATCCAAATCAGCCAAAACCTTTTTTCGGGCAACCTTAGGATCATATACTGCTATTTGAGCGTTTTCACTTATCAAATCATCTGCTACATATATAGCGGCAGATTCTCTGGTATCATTAGTATCTTTTTTAAATGCCCAGCCTAAAAAAACAATCTTTTTACCGGAAACCGTATTGTATAAAGTTTTCACTATTTTATCAGAAAAACGTCTTTTTTGATGATCATTCATAATGATCACCTGCTCCCAATAATCGGCTACTTCCTGCAAACCATAAGATTTAGCTATATAAACCAAATTCAAAATGTCTTTCTGAAAACAAGAACCTCCAAAACCTACAGAAGCTTTTAAAAATTTAGAACCAATCCTGCTGTCCATCCCAATAGCCTTAGCCACTTCATTGATATTTGCTCCTGTTTTCTCACAAAGTTCAGACATGGCATTAATAGAAGAAATTCTTTGTGCCAGGAAAGCATTGGCTGTTAGTTTTGACAATTCAGAAGACCATACATTAGTGGTCAGAATTCTATCTTCCGGCACCCAGTTAGCATACACCTCTACCAATGCCTGAATAGCTTTTTGTCCCTCTTCGGCAGTATCACCACCTATCAAAATTCTATCCGGATGCAATAAATCCTGAACAGCCGTACCTTCTGCTAAAAACTCCGGATTTGAAAGGATTTGGAATTTTACTCCGTTTCCGGTATTATCCAAAATGCTTTTTATCGCTTCAGCAGTACGTACCGGCAAAGTAGATTTTTCTACCACTATTTTATCGGATTGGGATACCTTAGCAATCTGTCTGGCACACAATTCAATAAATTTTAAATCGGCTGCCATTCCTTTTCCTTTCCCATAGGTCTTTGTAGGGGTATTTACCGAAATAAAAATCATTTCAGCTTCTTCTATAGCCTGATCAACTTCAGTAGAAAAAAATAAATTACGCCCTCTCGATTCTTTTACAATTTCAGAAAGTCCAGGCTCATAAATAGGGATATTATTTACATCGGCATCGTTCCAGGCCGCTATTCTTTCGTGATTTAGGTCTACCACTGTAACTTGTATCTGTGGGCATTTTTGTGCTATAATTGCCATTGTAGGTCCTCCAACATAGCCCGCTCCAATGCAACAAATTTTTGTAATTTTCATTTTTCTATTTTCTTTTTTCTCCTAAATTTTCCCAATACCAATCCACTGCAATCTTAAGTCCTTGCTGCAAAGAATATTCAGAATTATACCCCAGAAGTTCTTTTGCTTTGGCAATACTGGCTAAAGAATGTGGAATATCTCCCGCCCGGTTAGAACCGTGAATCACTTTAACATTCGTTATTTCTGCATCATATATACTCAAATATTCTTTCAAATAAAGTACTAAATCATTCAGCGTATTTCTATCCCCAAAAGCAGTATTGTAAACCGTGTTAACGGCCTCCGGATTATCTGTAGCCATAGCCCGTTCGTTCATCTGAATTACATTATCTATATAAGTGAAGTCTCGGGAATAATTACCATCCCCATTTATAGTGATACTTTCATGATTCATTAACTGCATCACAAATTTAGGAATCACAGCCGCATAAGCACCGTTCGGATCCTGTTTTCTTCCAAAAACATTAAAATAACGCAAGCCAATAGTTTCTATTCCATAGGTCTTACTGAATATTTCAGCATACAGTTCATTTACATATTTTGTAATAGCATAAGGCGAAAGGGGTTTTCCAATCACATCTTCTACCTTTGGTAATCCGGCAGAATCTCCATAAGTGGAAGAACTCGCAGCATATATAAAACGTTTTACATTAGCCTGCGAAGCTGCTTGTAATACGTTCAAAAAACCGGATACATTCACCTCATTAGTAGTAAGAGGATCATTTATAGAACGTGGTACAGAACCCAAAGCCGCCTGATGCAAAACATAATCAACCCCTGACATTGCTTTTTTACAATCTTCAAAATTACGGATATCACCCTCAATCAGAGAAAATTCAGGATTATCCAGGCATACTTTTAAATTATGACGGTGTCCGGTAGCAAAATTGTCCAGACAAATCACCTTGTTTCCTTTTGCTAAAAAGTACTCACACAGATTAGAACCAATAAAACCTGCTCCTCCGGTAATTAAAATAGTATAATTTGTTATTTCTCTCATCTTTTTTATTCAAAAATTTGCTATAGAGCTGTTTTAAGAAATTTTCCATCTTTAGCGAGGAAAAAGAAAATTTCTATTTTTTAATCTAACGGTTCCTACGCTTTTCTAATCTTATCTCTTATTTTTCCCAAAAAACTTTTGGGTTTTTCATCCTCATGATAACCGCTTGAATAATCTCCATAGCCATAACCGTAAGCATAAGACGTACCGTACTTTGCTTTGTTTTCAAAACCATTCAGAATAATACTTACATTGGTCATTTCACCTCTTTTCACACGATTATTTAACAATGGAATCATCTCCTTTTTGGTTACATTCTGTCTTATAATATATAAGGTTACATCGGCATACTGGCCTAACTCCAATGAATCTGCCACTAAACCTACAGGCGGTGTATCGAGAATAATGTAATCGTATTTTGTTTTTAATTCTTCAACAAATTCAGCCATTGTTTCTCCGATAATTAATTCAGAAGGATTGGGCGGAACAGGACCCGAAAGAATAACATCTAAATAAGGAACTGCTGTTTTATTTACTATTTCTTCCAGTTTTTTTTGTCTGATGAGATAATTTACAACCCCTGAGTCATTAGACAAACCAAACTCATCAGCCAGTTTGGGTTTTCTTAAATCCAGACCTACAATTACTGTTTTCTTTTCGCTTAAAGCAAAAACAGTGGCGATGTTTATCGAACAAAATGTTTTTCCTTCACCACTGATAGAAGATGTAATCATTAAGGTTTTCCCTCCTTCCAGATTTTGCTTTTTATATAAAAACTGTAACGAAGAACGAATCGCCCGAAAGGATTCTGACAATGCTGATTTGGGCTTATCAAAAACCGCCAGTTCACCTTTTTCCTTATACACCCCAACAACACCTATCAAAGGAATCTGAGTCTGTTTACTCACATCTTCTGCATTTTGAACAGAATTATTAATAAAAAAGATAATAAATATAAACATTAACGGAATCAGAATTCCTAAGAAAGACGCTAAAACATAATTCACTGATGTTTTAGGCCCTATCAGTCCTCCACCCACATCTTTAGCGGGATCAATAAAATGAATGTCTGATAAATTGGCTGCCTTTACGATATCAGCTTCACTCCTTTTTTGCAAAAACGTGCTGTAAATATTATCGCTTAAATCGTATTTCCTTTTGATTTTCACCAATTCTTGTTGGTCATCAGGCAATTGTTTAATACTTCCTTCTGCCTGATTAATTTTACTATTCACCAATCCTAAATCAAACTGTAATGCCGATTTTGCACTAGCAATATTTTCAAGCAGAACGCTTTTTACCGCTTCCATTTGATTGTCGAAATCCCGAAATAATTTATCACTTTTTACCGCATAAGCCATTTCAGAACGCTGTGTAGAAAGTGCAATAAGCTTAGAGACATTCGTTACAATATTAGGATCTTCAATTCCGGCAACGGATGGCGCCGGAAGTTTAGAATAATCTACACTGCTTTTTAAATACGATTTAAGGGAATTGTAATAAGCAATTTTCCGAACGATAGCATCTTTTTCAACATCATACTCAAGAATTTTATCCGAAAACCGGGCTCCCCCATCTTCAAGGTTAAAAACATCTTTATCTTTCTTAAAAGATTTCAGTTCTTCCCCTGCTGTTTTCAATTGCGATTCCATAGCAACAAGCGTACTATCAATAAAAGAAATCGTATTGGTTGCAAATCGATTCTTATTGTCAAGCTGCCTTTTAATAAGCATCTTAACCGTTGCATTAAGATATTCGACCATTCGGGCCTTATTGGTACCGGTCATCTTTAAAGTTAAAATAGAAGCGCCCTTATTGTCAGAAATAACACTCACTCCTTTGTAACGGGACACTGCCCCGTTAAAATCATTAAATCGAACGAAATATACTTTCCCTTTATAAAAACCAGGATTCTCTTTTATCTCTAATTTCCAATTCAAAAACGGCAACGAGACTGGCTCTCCAACCTTATATTGCTTAATGAAATCGCCTATTGCAACATTCGTACTGCTATAAGAATTATCAGAATAACTAATTAAGGAAGCAGAATTGTTTTGAAAAGGAATTTTTATCTGGTATTCGGACTCGCTTAAAAAAGTAATTTGGATTAAACTACCTGCTAATTGTCCTTTGTTTTTATCAATCGATACATAAAACGGTACAGCTCCATAAGCATCAACCATATTGTACTTTTCCTGCTGTAAATAATCAATATAAAATTCTAATTTATCAACCACTAATTCGTTATGCGACCGGGATTGTAATGTGGTGGAAACAGTCTGCATTTGATCAGAAATCCCACCCCAATTGAAGGTCAGACTGGTATTGGAAGTAAACAGCGGATTATTTTCTTCCTTAATCGAAATCAAAGTCTCCATCTCATAAATCTTCTCCTTACGAATATTTACCTGATAGGCAATTGTAAAAGCAATTATCAAACTTACCAAAAACCATTTCCAGTAACTCACTATTTTCAGGAGCAATCCCTTAAAATCAAAGCTTAGCTGGTTTTCAAAAATGGAAAAGTCTTTTATATCTAGCATTTTTTACAAAGTATTTTATCTTTTTAACAATAACAAAACAGTTGTTCCTAAAGAAATCAGCGTTAATATTGTACCTAAAGATTCGATACCTGTTTTCCCTGTACCCCAGCTTTTTTGTTTTAGAGGTTTCACATAAATATAATCATTAGGCTGTAAATAATAATAAGGAGAGTGTATCACATTACGATCAGTAAGATCAATATCATGCATTTCAGTACCTGTCGGAGTTTTTCTGATAATAGTTACTTCCTTTCTGTTTCCGGTAAGTGTAATATCACCTGAATTAGCAATCGCTTCCATGATATTTACCTGTTCCTGAAACAAGGTCTTAGTTCCGGTGCTACCTACTTCGCCATTAATTGTATATCTAAATCCTGCCAACTTTACGATAACAAAAATATTAGCTTCTTTTTTAAAATATTCTGTTAATAACTGTTTTTCGATTCGTTGCCTTACTTCATCTAAAGTATACCCTGTCACATTGAATTCTCCCAAAAGAGGTATCCTGATATTTCCATGATCATCTACTGTAAAGCCGTTAAAATACAAAGCTGATTCAGATTTTCCGGATTCATCCTCATTTGTAGTACTGAAAATCTCGACTAATTTTGGATCATTGGCTTTAATAGTAATACTTAAAACATCGTTTGTTTGTAACCGATACGGCTTTGAAACAACTGCCGAAATAGTAGTTTCAGTATTTGTTTCGTCTTTATTTTGCAGGTAAATCAAATCTTTTGTTGATATACAAGACGAAAACAAGACACTGATACTTAATAATAAACCAAATAAATACTTAGTCATTTTATAATTTTATATAACAAATATAGCTTTCATTTTATGAAAACAGAAGCCGTATTAATAATAACTCATTAATTATTTTTTATTGCCTTTTCAAATGGCAAACGCTGTAAAATACTGCGCCCAAGAGTAACTTCATCAGCATATTCTAATTCGTCGCCTACAGCAATTCCTCTGGCAATAGTTGAAATCACAATATCTGAATCAGCAATCTGCTTGTAAATATAAAAGTTAGTGGTATCCCCTTCCATTGTTGAACTCAAGGCAAAAATAACCTCCGTTAATTTTCCTGACTTAACTTTTTCTACCAAAGTCGAAATCTTCAACTGACTCGGACCTACTCCGTCAATTGGCGAAATCTTACCGCCTAAAACATGATAAATTCCTTTAAACTGTCCTGTGTTCTCAATTGCCATTACATCACGAATATCCTCAACAACACACACTACTTCATGATTTCTGTTTTTATTGCTGCATATTTCGCAAATCAGAGTGTCCGAAATGTTATGACAGCTTTCACAAAACTTAATTTCCTCCCTCATATTCACCAATGCCTGCGTCAGGAAATCCGTTTGTTCTCTGGGCTGTTTTAACAAATGTAAAACCAGTCGCAAAGCAGTTCTTTTCCCTATTCCCGGCAATTGCGATATTTCATTGACAGCTTTTTCTAATAATTTTGAAGAAAATTCCATAGTTGCAAATGTAATAATTTGTTCATTGAAATAACTGATTATTCTAAAATGCCTGATAAAATAAATTCCTTTTGAATCATCTGTCTGAAACCTGATTCCGTTCACTATATTTAATTAAAAAAGCCATTTTTCGTATGAAAAACAGCTTACTTTATTTTCGGAACAAAAATTAATATTGGTTTGTAGCTAATAAAACTAATGTACAGGCAACTTCGGCTTTGATATTATTCAATTCTAAAAGCTGATACAACTCCGGATTTTCTGTTCCCGGATTAAATATTACCCGCTTAGGCTGGGCTTCAATAATATAATTATAATAATGCCGTTGATTTTTTGGATTTAAATACAATGTAACAGTATCTATAGCCTTAACAGGAATAGCCTTAGTATGTATTTTCACTCCTGCAACTTCCCCCTGATGCTGACCAATAGCCAGCACAGTATGCCCTTTTTGTGTTAACATATTTATGGCTCTAAAAGCATATCTGTCAGATTTTGTAGTTGCTCCCAGAACCAGCGTTTTTTTATTTTTCATTATTATTTATTTTTGCAAAGGTAGACAAATAGAACTTAAACAGAAGGATACAAAATTTCAATACTTCAAAAAGAATTATTTTTAGGCAGAAAAATTTCTGCCATCATACATCTTGCACTTCCTCCTCCACAAGCTTCGATGGTTTCTAAATCAGCGGTTAAAATACAACCGTATTTTTCTAATTGTGTTATTTGATTCTGACGAAGCGCTTTAAAAGCTGTAGTACTCATTACAATATGTCTTTTATCATCAGCACCTGAAACTTCCAGTATATTCCCGGCAAAATAATTAACCTGTTCTTCACTAATCAGAATAACTTCTTTCCCGCTTGCTCTTAAGTTATCTAAAACCATTTTACGTTCTTTTTTATCTGCAATCATATCTGCACAAATTACAGCAAAATGCTCCCCAATACTCATCATTACATTCGTATGATAAACCAATTTCAGTTTATTATCTACTGTATGAAAAGCTTCAAAAATAACCGGAGCATAATCAAAATCTTCACAAAATTCAATAAAGAGTTCCTCATCAGCTCTTGGTGATAAAGCACAATAGGCTATTGCATTTGCTCTGTCTAAAACTAAACTTCCGGTACCTTCCAGAAAAAGCCCATCCTCTTCTGCTGATGTAAAATCAACACTATTTTCAATCACAAAACCTTTTTCTTCAAGGATATCCAAAACCTCCTCCCGACGCTCATCCCGACGGTTTTCAGCAAACATAGGATACAAAACCACATCCCCGTTTTCATGAAAAGAAATCCAGTTATTTGGAAAAATACTATCCGGAGTATCTGTATCTAAAGTATCTTCTATAACCACTACCTGCACACCGTTTCCCTGAAGCCGGCTCACTAAACCATCAAACTCCTGCCGGGCTTTAGCATTTATAGCCAAAGGCAACATTCCTTTTATTTCTTTTTGAAAATGATTGTTTTCCGTGGTTTGCTCATTCATCCGAAAAGCTACCGGACGTATCATTAAAACCGAATTAGTTACTTGTTTCATCTGAATCTGTTATTATTTATCAAAGATAAAAAAAAGCCTCACTTTTCAGTGAAGCTTCAGTTTGATTTAATTTAAAGATTATACGGGTCTTTTAAATTCTCTTAACGCAGATCCTGTATAAATTTGTCTTGGTCTTCCAATTGGCTCTTTGTTTTCACGCATTTCTTTCCATTGAGCAATCCATCCCGGTAATCTTCCTATAGCAAACATAACAGTAAACATATCAGTAGGAATTCCTAATGCTCTATAGATAATTCCTGAGTAGAAATCAACGTTTGGATATAGATTTCTGGCTTTGAAGTATTCGTCTTCTAAAGCAGCTGCCTCTAATTTTTTAGCAATTTCTAAAATTGGATCATCAACTCCTAAAGTTCCTAAAACTTCATTGGCTGCTTTTTTGATAATTTTAGCACGCGGGTCGAAGTTTTTGTAAACTCTGTGTCCGAATCCCATTAATCGGAACGGATCATTTTTATCTTTTGCTTTAGCCAGATACTTTTCTGTATCTCCACCATTCTGATGAATTTCTTCTAACATTTCTAACACAGCCTGATTAGCACCTCCGTGTAAAGGTCCCCAAAGCGCAGATACTCCGGCAGAAATAGATGCAAATAAACCAGCATGAGAAGAACCTACCATTCTTACTGTAGAAGTAGAACAGTTTTGCTCATGATCAGCATGCAGAATAAATAGTTTATCTAAGGCCTCAATAACAACAGGATTTACTTTATAAGGCTCGGTAGGTAAAGCAAACATTAAATTCATAAAATTCTCTACATATCCTTTTGTATTATCATAATAATTCAAAGGATATCCCATTGCTTTTCTATAGGTCCAGGTTGCAATTACCAAGAATTTACCCATAGTTTTACAAACCGCCTGATACAATTCTTTTTCATTCTCAACATTTACCGATTTTGGATTGAAAGCTGTCAATGCACTTGTCAAAGCTGCTAAAACACCCATAGGGTGAGCTGTTTTTGGAAAGCCATCGATAATGTTTTTCATTTCCTCATTTACTAAGGTATGTTTTCTGATATCTGTTTCAAATTGCTCTAATTGTGCAGCTGTTGGTAGTTCTCCAAAAATTAAAAGATAAGAAACTTCTAAAAAGTTTGCCTGATCGGCTAAATCTTCAATAGCATAGCCTCTGTAGCGTAAAATTCCTAATTCTCCATCCAGAAAAGTAATTGCACTAGTGCAAGAACCTGAATTTTTAAAACCAGGATCAATTGTAATTGCTCCTGTTAAATCTCTTAATTTGTTAATATTGATAGCTTCTTCGTTCTCACTTCCTTTAACAACAGGAAACTCATACTTCTGACCATCAATCTCTAATATAGCTGTTTTTGACATAATAATTTGAAATAAATCTTTACACTTAATAATTTACCAAATCTAAGGATAATAACGTTAATTAAAAAGAGAAAAAAACAGCGATATTGTTAAATTTGATAAAAAAAGCCATTCATTTTAAAATGAATGGCTTTAAAAAAATAACAATTTGTTATTCTTATTTTATTTTGAATGCTTTTTTTCCGGGAAAATAAGCCGTATTTCCTAATTCTTCTTCAATTCTGATCAATTGATTGTATTTAGCCATACGATCTGAACGTGAAGCAGAACCGGTCTTAATCTGACCACAATTTAACGCAACAGCTAAGTCAGCAATTGTATTATCTTCAGTTTCTCCTGAGCGGTGAGACATTACAGAAGTATACCCTGCATTTTTAGCCATGTTAACTGCAGCTATCGTTTCAGTTAAAGTACCAATTTGGTTTACTTTAATAAGAATTGAGTTAGCAATCCCTTTCTCGATTCCAGTTGACAAACGCTCCACATTCGTTACAAACAAATCATCACCTACTAATTGAACTTTATCTCCAATTTTTTCAGTTAATAATTTCCAACCTTCCCAGTCATTCTCATCCATACCATCTTCGATAGAGATAATTGGGTATTTAGTTGTCAACTCAGCTAAATACTCAGCTTGTTCAGCAGAAGTTCTTATTTTTCCTGTTTCTCCTTCAAATTTAGTGTAATCGTATTTCCCGTCTACATAAAATTCAGCAGAAGCACAGTCTAAAGCAATCATAATTTCGTCACCAAAAGTATAACCTGCTTTCTCAACTGCCAATTTGATTGTATCTAAAGCATCTTCAGTACCACCGGCTAAGTTAGGAGCAAAACCTCCTTCGTCACCTACAGCAGTAGAAAGACCTCTATCGTGTAACACTTTTTTCAAGCTGTGAAAAATTTCAGTTCCCATTTGCATAGAATGAGAAAAAGAAGTTGCTTTTACAGGGAAAATCATAAATTCCTGAAAAGCTATCGGAGCATCAGAGTGAGAACCACCATTGATGATATTCATCATTGGAACAGGCAATGTATTAGCAGAAACTCCACCTACATATCTGTATAAAGGCAATCCTAATTCAGCAGCAGCAGCTTTAGCAACAGCTAAAGAAACTCCTAAAATTGCATTAGCTCCCAGTTTAGATTTATTAGCAGTACCATCTAAATCAATCATCATTTGATCAATAAGATTTTGTTCAAAAACAGAAGTACCTACAAGTTCTTCAGCAATTACAGTATTAACATTGTTCACTGCATTTAAAACTCCTTTTCCTAAAAAAGCTTTTCCACCATCACGTAATTCTACAGCTTCGTGTTCACCAGTTGAAGCTCCAGATGGAACTGCCGCTCTTCCTAAAACACCGTTTTCTGTAATTACATCTACCTCTACTGTAGGATTACCTCTTGAATCGAAAATTTGTCTTGCATGAATTTTGATAATAATACTCATATTACTTAGTTTTTAAATTTTAAAATACAAATATATTCTAAGTTTTTCAAACACCGTATTTATTTTTTCAATCTTATCAACGAAAACGTTATAAATCTATTTTTTAAACATAATTTAAAATAAATTTTACAAATAAACAGCCTTCAAAAGATTTAAAAATAAAAAAGGCTAAACAAAAGAATTGCTTAGCCTTTACTTATTTTTTTGAAAGAAAATTATTTTTTTAAACTCTCAATAAACTGATCAAATAAATAAGAGGAATCATGTGGTCCCGGACTTGCTTCCGGATGATATTGAACAGAAAAGCAGTTCGTACCTTTCACTCGCATACCTGCCACTGTTCCGTCATTAAGATGAAGATGCGTAATTTCTAATCCTGAATGAGCTTCAACTTCTTCTCTATTCACAGCAAAACCATGATTTTGAGAAGTAATTTCTCCTTTTCCTGAAACCAAATTCATAACTGGATGATTAATTCCACGGTGACCGTTAAACATCTTATATGTTGAAATCCCATTTGCCAATCCTATCACCTGATGTCCTAAACATATCCCAAATAAAGGTTTATTGCTTGCAAGAATTTCTCCGGCAACTTCAATGGCATTTTCCAAAGGCTCCGGATCGCCAGGTCCATTTGACAGGAAGAACCCATCAGGGTTAAAAGAATTTAACTCCGCAAAAGAAGAATCATACGGATAAACTTTAATATAACAATCTCTTTTAGCCAGATTACGTAAAATATTTGTTTTAATCCCTAAGTCTAAAGCGGAAACTCTGTAAGTGGCATTTTCATCTCCGTAAAAATAAGGTTCTTTCGTTGAGACTTGTGAAGCCAACTCTAAACCTTTCATATCCGGCACCTGAGCTAAAGCCGCTTTTAGTTCCTCAACAGGAGTATCATCTGTACAAATAACAGCATTCATCGCTCCATTCTCTCTAATATAGCTTACTAAAGCTCTAGTATCGACATCAGAAATACAGATTAAATTATGTTTTGTAAAATAATCTTCCAAACTCCCTGAAGCATCTTCTCTGGAATAATTAAAGCTAAAATTTTTACAAACCAAACCGGCAATTTTAATACCGTTTGACTCTACTTCTTTATCGTTAACGCCATAATTTCCAATGTGTGGATTAGTCGCGACCATAATTTGTCCAAAATAGGATGGGTCTGTAAAAATTTCCTGATATCCTGTCATACCAGTATTAAAACATACTTCACCAAAAGTGGTTCCGCTGATTCCGATAGATTTTCCGTGGAATATAGTTCCATCACTTAATAAAAGGATGGCGCTTTTTCGTGTTGTGTATTTCATTTGTTGTTAAATATGATGCAAATTTAATTCATTAAAGCAGTGAAAGCAACAATTTTAAAAATTATTTTAGAATTGAAAATAATTATAGCATTTTAGACTAACACAAACTTCATTACTAAAAAGTCAAAAAAAAAGGATAAACTAAAAAAATAGTTTATCCTTGATTCTATAGAATGATTATCTTCATAATTATTCGGCAGCAGTTTCGTCAGTAGCTTCAGTTTCTGCAGCAGGAGCTTCGGCAACCGGAGCTTCTTCTGTTTTCTTAGCTTTACCACCACGACGGCTTTTTGCTTTTTTAACTTCTTTTTTACCTCCGTTGTAAAGCTCGTTAAAATCTACTAATTCGATCATTGCCATATCAGCATTATCTCCTAAACGATTTCCAACTTTAATGATACGAGTGTATCCTCCCGGACGGTCACCAACTTTAGCAGCTACATCTCTGAATAAATCAGTTACAGCATATTTGCTACGTAAGTTAGCAAAAACAATACGACGATTGTGAGTCGTATCATTTTTAGATTTTGTTATAAGCGGCTCAACAAATTGTTTAAGTGCTTTTGCTTTAGCAACAGTAGTGTTAATACGTTTGTGCTCAATTAGAGAACAAGCCATATTAGCTAACATAGATTTTCTATGCGCAGTCTGTCTGCTTAAGTGATTGAATTTTTTTCCGTGTCTCATGACCAATTTATTTTAACTTCATCTTGCTACAATCCACTATGGAGAGCAAAATATGAAGTAAATTATTCTTTATCTAGTTTGTATTTTGCTAAATCCATTCCGAAAGTCAAATTCTTAACTGCTACAAGTTCATCTAGCTCTGTTAAAGATTTTTTACCAAAATTACGGAATTTCATTAGGTCATTTTTATTGAACGATACTAAATCACCAAGTGTATCAACTTCAGCCGCTTTCAAACAATTTAAGGCTCTCACAGATAAATCCATATCAACAAGCTTAGTTTTAAGCAATTGTCTCATATGTAATGATTCCTCATCATAGGATTCTGTTTGTGCAATTTCATCAGCCTCAAGTGTAATTCTTTCGTCAGAGAACAACATGAAATGGTGAATTAGAACTTTAGCAGCTTCAGTTAGTGCATCTTTAGGATTAATAGAACCATCAGTTTTTATTTCAAAAACTAATTTTTCATAATCTGTTTTTTGCTCCACACGGAAGTTTTCTATTGCATATTTTACATTTTTTACCGGAGTAAAAATAGAATCTGTAAATATGGTTCCAATTGCAGCATTTTGTTTTTTGTTCTCCTCAGCAGGAACATATCCTCTACCTTTCTCGATTGTTAAATCAAGACTCAATTTGATTTTTGGATCTAAATTACAGATAACAAGTTCTGGGTTCAAAACTTGAAAACCTGAAATAAATTTTTGAAAATCACCAGCTGTTAATTGATCTTTACCAGAAACAGAAACAGAAACTGATTCATTATCGATATCTTCAATCTGACGTTTGAAACGTACTTGTTTTAGATTAAGGATAATTTCGGTAACATCTTCAACAACCCCTGAAATAGTAGAAAACTCATGATCTACACCTTCTATGCGAACAGATGTAATTGCATACCCTTCCAATGCTGAAAGCAAAACTCTTCTAAGTGCATTACCAACAGTCAATCCATAACCAGGTTCTAAAGGTCTAAATTCGAATTTACCTTCAAAATCGGTTGAATCGATCATGATAACTTTATCGGGCTTTTGAAAATTAAATATTGCCATAAATTTCGACTAAGTCAATTATTATTTGTTGTACAACTCTACGATTAATTGTTCTTTAATGTTTTCTGGAATTTGAAGTCTTGCAGGTACACTTACAAAAGTACCTTCTTTAACGTCATTGTTCCAGGTAATCCATTCATAAACTTGACTTGAATTAGATAAAGAACGTTCGATTGCTTCTAAAGATTTAGATTTCTCACGAACAGCAACTTTATCACCAGGTTTAAGGTGGTAAGAAGGAATATTTACAACTTCACCATTAACAGTAATGTGTCTGTGAGAAACTAATTGTCTTGCACCTCTTCGAGATGGAGCAACCCCCATTCTAAAAACTACATTATCCAATCTTGCCTCACATAATTGTAAAAGAACTTCACCAGTAACACCTTTAGTAGCTGATGCTTTTTTAAATAAACCTCTGAATTGTTTTTCTAAAATCCCGTAAGAATATTTAGCTTTTTGCTTTTCCATTAACTGGATAGCATATTCAGATTTTTTACCTCTTTTTTTAGCCATCCCGTGTTGTCCAGGAGGGTAATTTCTTTTTTCGAAAGATTTGTCATCTCCGAAGATTGCTTCGCCAAATTTACGAGCAATTCTAGTTTTAGGACCAGTATATCTTGCCATTTCAATGAATTAATTAAGGTAGAGATTATGAATTCAGGTCATATCCTTCGATAATCGTATTTTCTACCTAGTTATACTTAAATTATATTATTAAACTCTACGTCTCTTTGGAGGACGACATCCGTTGTGAGGCATTGGAGTAACATCAATGATTTCAGTTACTTCGATTCCTCCGTTATGAATAGAACGGATAGCAGACTCACGTCCGTTTCCTGGTCCTTTTACATAAACCTTAACTTTTTTCAATCCAGCTTCAAGAGCTACTTTACTACAATCTTCTGCGGCCATCTGAGCTGCGTATGGAGTGTTCTTTTTAGAACCTCTAAAACCCATTTTACCAGCTGAAGACCAAGAAATAACTTCACCTTTTTTGTTTGTCAAAGAAATGATGATGTTATTGAAGGTAGCAGAAATATGAGCTTCTCCCGTTGATTCAACGATAACTTTACGTTTTTTTGTAGTTGCTTTAGCCATATTACTTATTATTTAGTTGCTTTTTTCTTGTTAGCAACAGTTTTTCTTTTACCTTTTCTAGTTCTAGAGTTGTTTTTAGTTCTTTGTCCTCTTAACGGAAGACCAGTTCTGTGACGAATACCTCTGTAACATCCAATATCCATTAAACGTTTGATATTCAAAGAAACTTCTGAACGCAATTCTCCTTCAATTTTGAATGCTCCAACAGCCTCACGAATTGCTCCGATCTCGTCATCATTCCAATCTTGAACTTTTTTGTCCTGGCTAACCTGAGCTTTCTCTAAAATCTCTATAGCTCTACTTTTTCCTAATCCGAAGATGTAGGTAAGTGCAATAACACCTCTCTTGTTTTTTGGGATATCTACCCCTGCTATTCTTGCCATAATTATCCTTGTCTTTGTTTAAATCTAGGATTCTTTTTGTTTATTACGTATAATCTACCTTTTCTACGTACGATAATGCACTCGGCACTTCTCTTTTTTACTGATGCTCTTACTTTCATTGTGAATATCTTTAATATCTATAAGTAATTCTTGCTTTAGACAAATCGTAAGGGCTCATCTCCAATTTCACTTTATCACCAGGTAATAATTTGATATAATGCATGCGCATTTTTCCTGAAATATGAGCAATTACAACATGTCCATTCTCTAATTCTACACGGAACATTGCATTTGATAATGCTTCAATGATTGATCCGTCCTGTTCTATTGCTGATTGTTTTGCCATAAAATTAAGCTACTGCTTTTCTATTTTTTCCGCTTTTCATTAAACCATCATAATGTTTATTCAACAAATACGAATTGATTTGCTGAATTGTGTCAATTGCAACACCTACCATAATTATCAATGAAGTACCTCCAAAAAACATTGCCCAAGATTGCTGAACATCCATAAGACTTACAACTATGGCTGGGAACACAGCTATTAGAGCAAGAAATAAAGAACCTGGAAAAGTTATCAAAGACATTACTTTGTCAAGAAAATCAGAAGTTTCAGCTCCAGGTCTTACACCCGGAATAAAACCACCACTTCTTTTTAGATCATCTGACATCTTATTAGTAGGAACTGTAATTGCTGTGTAAAAGAAAGTAAATACTACAATTAATGTAGCAAATACAAAATTATACCAAAACCCAAACATATTACTAAATGTACCTACAATAGACTGCGAAGTATCGGACTTTGACAATCCTGCTAAAGCAGCAGGAATAAACATAATTGCTTGCGCAAAAATAATTGGCATAACCCCTGAAGCATTCAGCTTTAAAGGAATCCATTGTCTATTTCCTCCTAACATATCTTGTTCAAAATCACCAGAAGCAGTACGACGTGCATACTGAACTGGTATTTTTCGAATAGCCATAGTTAACAATACACAAGCAATGATAACTAAAAGCCAAATAATTATTTCAATCACTAACAACATTGGACCTCCGTTGTTATTAGTAACTCTAGTTGTAAATTCCTGAATAAATGCTTGAGGAAATCTTGCAAGGATACCCACCATAATTAATAGTGAAATTCCGTTTCCAATCCCTTTATCAGTTATCTTTTCTCCTAACCACATGGCAAAAATTGTACCTGTAACTAAGATAATTACCGAAGAAAATAAGAATTCAAAAGAACTAAAACCTAATAAAAATGCACTTCCTGGTAAAGTTCTGTAAAGATTATAAATATACGTAGGCCCTTGAACTAAAGTAATAACAATAGTAAGCCAACGAGTAATTTGGTTAATCTTCTTTCTACCACTTTCTCCATCACTTTGTAATTTTTGCAAATAAGGAATAGCAATTCCCATAAGCTGTACAACGATAGATGCAGAAATATAAGGCATAATTCCTAAAGCAAAAACTGACGCTTTAGAAAAAGCTCCTCCAGTAAACATATCTAAAATAGACCCTATACCATTTTCGGTCTGGCCTGCTAAACTGTTTAATTGTGTAGCGTCAATTCCTGGTAGCGTAACATGTGCTCCAAAACGATAAACTAAAAGTAATCCTAAAGTGATTAGAATCCTGTTTTTTAGCTCTTCGATTTTCCAAACATTGCTTATTGATTCAATAAATTTCTTCATAGTTAATTGAAAAATTATATTGTTACAGCCTCTCCGCCAGCAGCTTCAATAGCAGCTTTTGCAGTAGCAGTAAATTTGTGAGCAGTTACTTTTAATTTAGCTTTCAATTCTCCTCTTCCTAAAATCTTAACAATTTCATTCTTAGTAGCTAAGCGGTTTGCAACAAAAACTGTCATATCAACAGTATCTGTAACCACACCATTATCAACTAATAATTGAAGCGTATCAAGATTTACACCTTCGTATTCTTTACGATTGATGTTTGTAAAACCAAACTTAGGAACACGTCTTTGAAGCGGCATTTGACCTCCTTCAAAACCAATCTTCTTAGAATATCCAGAACGAGATTTTGCTCCTTTGTGTCCACGTGCAGCGGTACCACCTTTTCCAGAACCTTCTCCTCTACCTAATCTTTTATTTTGATTGTGTGTTGACCCTTCAGCTGGTTGTAAGTTACTTAAATTCATAACAATATTTTTGTTATTTAGCTTCTTCTACAGAAACTAAGTGTTTAACTTTGTTTATCATCCCAAGGATTGCAGGGTTTGAATCATGTTCCACAACCTGACCCATTTTACGTAGACCTAAAGCCTCTAATCCTCTTTTTTGATCAAGTGGACAGTTGATTTTACTTCTAACTTGTTTTACTAATAATTTAGCCATAATTTCCTTGAATTAACCTTTAAAAACTTTCTCTAAAGATACTCCTCTTTGTTTTGCAACAGTATGAGCACTTCTCATTTGTAATAATGCATCAAAAGTTGCTTTCACTACGTTGTGAGGATTTGATGATCCTTGAGATTTAGACAATACATCGTGAATACCTACTGATTCAAGAACTGAACGAACAGCTCCACCAGCAATAACTCCTGTACCATGAGAGGCAGGAATTAAGAATACACGTGCACCACCAAATTTACCTTTTTGTTCGTGAGGAACTGACTGACCATTCAAAGGAATTTTTACTAAATTTTTCTTAGCATCTTCTACTGCTTTCGCAATTGCTTCAGAAACGTCTTTAGATTTTCCTAATCCGTGACCAACTACTCCATTTTCATCACCTACAACTACAATCGCAGAAAAACCAAAAGCTCTACCTCCTTTTGTAACCTTAGTAACACGATTAACACTTACCAGACGATCTTTAAGTTCAAGACCACTTGGTTTTACCAATTCTACATTTTTGTATTTAGACATAATATATTAGAATTTAAGTCCAGCCGCTCTTGCGCCTTCTGCTAATGATTTAATACGACCGTGGTATAAGTATCCTCCTCTATCGAATTTTACTGTTTCAACCCCAGCTTTTAACGCTTTTTCTGCAACAAGTTTTCCAACTGCAGCTGCAACTTCAACGTTAGTACCTTTTCCTATTTCCTTTTCTCTTGAAGAAGCAGATAATAATGTAACACCATTTACGTCATCAATAAGTTGAGCATAAATTTCTTTGTTACTTCTAAATACAGACAATCTTGGATTAGCAGCAGTACCGCTTATCGTTTTTCTGATTCTGAATCTGATTCTCTGTCTTCTTTCAGGTTTTGTTAATGACATAATCTTATTTTTTAAGCTGATTTACCTGCTTTTCTTCTTAATACTTCACCTACAAATTTAACACCTTTTCCTTTATATGGCTCTGGCTTACGGAAACCTCTGATTTTCGCAGCAACAGCACCTAAAAGTTGTTTATCTAATGATGTTAACTTTACAATTGGGTTTTTACCTTTTTCAGATATAGTTTCAACAGTTACTTCAGGAGCAACTTCCAAAATAATATTGTGAGAAAATCCAAGTGCTAAATCTAATTTTTGTCCTTGGTTTGAAGCTCTGTAACCTACTCCTACCAACTCTAAAGATTTTGTAAAACCTTCAGTCACACCAATAATCATGTTATTGATTAATGATCTGTATAAACCGTGTTTTGCTCTTTGATCTTTATGATCAGATGATCTTTCTACTTGAACCTGATCACCTTCAACTGTTACAGTTACATCCGAAAACTCCTGTGTTAGTTGACCGTTTTTTCCTTTTACTGTAATAATACCATCTTTAACTTCTATAGTTACTCCAGCAGGGATTACAATTGGACTCTTTCCTATTCTTGACATCTCTTATAAGTCTTTTTAAATTAGTATACGTAGCAAATTACTTCACCACCTACATTTAATTGCTTAGCTTTCTTTCCTGTCATCAAACCTTTTGAAGTAGAAACAATAGCAATACCCAATCCGTTAAGGATTCTAGGAATATTTGAAGAACTTGAATACTTACGTAAACCTGGTTTACTAATTCTCTGGATATCTTTAATAACTGGCTCTTTAGTATCTTTATCATACTTTAAAGCAATTTTGATAGAACCCTGAACAGTGTTGTCTTCAAATTTGTAACTTAAGATATAACCCTGATCAAATAAGATCTTGGTAATTTCTTTTTTTAGATTAGATGCCGGAATTTCAACAACTTTGTGGTTTGCAGCCACAGCGTTTCTAACTCGCGTCAAATAATCTGCAATAGGATCTGTATTCATATTTATTAATTTGCGGTTATGGTTTTCTCTGAGTCTTTCTCATTGAACCTTTAACCAATTAAAATTCTTTTTTTTACCAGCTGGCTTTTTTAACTCCTGGTATCAATCCATTATTAGCCATCTCACGGAAAGTTACACGTGAAATACCGAATTGACGCATGTACCCTCTTGGTCTTCCTGTTAATTTACAACGATTGTGTAAACGAACAGGTGAAGCATTTTTCGGTAATTTTTGCAAACCTACGAAATCTCCGGCTTCTAACAAAGCTTTTCTTTTCTCAGCATATTTAGCTACCGTTTTCTCTCTCTTAACCTCACGGGCTTTCATTGATTCTTTAGCCATATCTTAATTCTTTTTAAAAGGTAAACCTAATTCAGCCAATAATGACTTTGCTTCTTTGTCTGTTTGAGCAGTTGTAACAAAAGTGATATCCATTCCTGAAATTTTGTTCACTTTATCAATATCAATTTCAGGGAAAATGATTTGCTCTAAAACTCCAAGGTTATAGTTACCTCTACCATCGAATCCAGTAGCTTTGATACCACTAAAATCTCTTACACGTGGTAATGCTGAAGTAATAAGTCTGTCTAAAAACTCATACATTCTTTCTCCACGCAAAGTAACTTTTGCTCCAATTGGCATTCCTTTTCTCAATTTAAAAGACGCAACGTCTTTCTTAGAGATTGTAGAAACTGCCTTTTGTCCAGTGATCTTAGTCAATTCATCAACTGCATAGTCAATTAATTTTTTATCAGATACTGCTGCACCAACTCCTCGGCTTAAAACGATTTTTTCCAATTTAGGAACTTGCATTACGTTTGTGTATCCGAATTCTTCTTTAAGAGCAGAGATTACTCTACTCTTATATTCCTCTTTTAATCTAGGTATATACGCCATTACTATAGTACTTGATTAGATTTTTTTGAAAATCTTACTTTCTTATCTCCTTCAACTCTTACACCTACTCTTGTTGTTTCCTTAGTTTTAGGATCAATCAAAGAGATATTAGAAATTTGAATAGGAGCTTCTTTCTTTACGATACCACCTTGAGGGTTTTTCGCACTTGGTTTCGTGTGTTTTGAAACCATGTTTACACCTTCAACAATCGCTTTGTTTTTCTCACGGTCAACACGTAATACTTTACCTTCAGCACCTTTGTGATCTCCGGCAATTACTCTTACAATGTCACCTGATTTTATTTTTAGCTTTATCATCTTAAAAACGAATTAAAGCACTTCTGGTGCTAATGATACAATTTTCATGAATTGTTTTTCACGAAGTTCTCTTGCTACCGGACCAAAAACACGAGTTCCTCTCATTTCACCTGCAGCATTCAAAAGAACACATGCATTATCATCGAAACGGATATAAGAACCATCAGCTCTTCTCACTTCTTTTTTGGTACGTACAACAACTGCAGTTGAAACAGCTCCTTTTTTCACGTTTCCGTTCGGAGTTGAATCTTTTATAGACACTACAATCTTATCACCTACAGAAGCATACCTTCTTTTGGTACCTCCTAAAACACGGATAGTTAAAACTTCTTTAGCTCCTGTGTTATCTGCTACTTTTAGTCTTGATTCTTGTTGTACCATAATTATTTAGCTCTTTCTAGGATTTCAACTAATCTCCAACATTTAGATTTACTTAAAGGACGCGTTTCGCTAATTCTTACAGTATCTCCAATGTTACAGTCGTTTGTTTCGTCATGTGCAACAAATTTCTTTGTTTTCAATACGAATTTACCGTATAATGGGTGCTTTACTTTAGTAACCTGAGCAACAACAATAGATTTATCCATTTTGTTTGAAGTTACCACACCAATTCTTTCTTTTCTTAAATTTCTTTTTTCCATCTTTCGCAGATTACAATTATTGCAACTCTCTTTTTGTAAGCTCTGTAGCTAATCTAGCAACTGTTCTTCTCATACTTCTGATTTGAAGCGGATTCTCAATTGGAGATATTGCATGAGCCAATTTTAGGTCAGCATATGTTTTCTTAGCCTGGCTAAGATTTTCTTGCAACTGTGCTGCAGAAAGATCTTTTATTTCTGATTGTTTCATAATAATATAGATTATGCTTCGAAATCTCTAGCAACGACGAACTTAGTTTTTACTGGTAGTTTTTGAGCTGCAAGACGTAAAGCCTCTTTTGCAACTGACAATGGAACTCCACCAACTTCAAACATAATTCTTCCGGGTTTAACAACAGCTGCCCAATATTCAACGGCACCTTTACCTTTACCCATACGTACCTCTAATGGTTTCTTAGTAATAGGTTTGTCTGGAAATATTTTAATCCATAATTGTCCCTCTCTTTTCATGTAACGAGTTGCAGCAATACGCGCAGCCTCGATTTGACGTGAAGTAAGAAACATACCATCTTCATGAACAGATTTAATACCAAACATTCCATTTGAAAGTTCATGCCCTCTTTGAGAGTTCCCTTTCATTCTACCTTTTTGTACCTTACGGTATTTTGTTCTTTTAGGCTGTAACATTTTTCTTTAATTTAAAAATTACTTTCTTTTACGAGCGTCTGGTTTACCACCTTTGTTAAAGTTAGATTTACCACGAGGAGCATCTCCACCTTTTCCACCAGATTGTTTTTTATCCATTCCAGCAAGCGGAGAAAGATCTCTCTTTCCGTAAACTTCACCTTTCATGATCCACACTTTAATTCCCATTCTACCATAAGTAGTATGAGCTTCAGCAAGTGCATAATCAATATCAGCTCTGAAAGTTGACAAAGGAATTCTTCCTTCTTTGAAACCTTCTGAACGCGCCATCTCAGCACCATTTAAACGACCAGAAATCAAAACTTTGATACCTTCAGCGTTCATACGCATAGAAGCAGCAATAGCCATTTTGATTGCACGTCTGTAAGAAATACGGCTTTCGATTTGACGAGCGATGCTTGTCGCCACAAGATAAGCATCTAACTCAGGTCTTTTGATTTCAAAGATATTAATCTGAACCTCTTTGTCTGTAATCTTTTTAAGTTCTTCTTTCAACTTGTCTACCTCTTGACCACCTTTTCCGATAATGATACCAGGTCTGGCAGTAGTGATAGTAACGGTTACAAGTTTTAAAGTTCTCTCAATGATTACTTTTGATACACTAGCTTTTGATAAACGAGCATGTACATACTTTCTGATTTTGTGATCTTCAGCTAATTTATCGCCGTAATCATTTCCACCATACCAGTTAGAGTCCCATCCTCTGATGATACCAAGTCTATTTCCAATTGGATTTGTCTTTTGTCCCATCTTATTAATTTGCTTGTGTGTTATTATTAATAGCTCCTAACACGATTGTTACGTGATTTGAACGTTTTCTAATTCTATGTGCGCGACCTTGAGGAGCTGGACGAAGTCTTTTTAACATCATTCCACCATCTACTCTGATCTCTTTAACAAATAATCCAGCTTCTTCTAAATTACCTTCACTATTTTTTTGCTCCCAGTTGTTGATTGCAGATAATAATAGTTTTTCTAATTTTCTTGATGCTTCTTTAGAACTGAATCTTAAAATGTTAAGTGCTCTTTCTACCTTCTGACCTCTTACCAAGTCCGCTACTAAGCGCATTTTTCTAGGTGAAGTAGGGCAGTTATTCAATTTTGCGAAAGCAATAGACTTATTAGCCTCTTTTCTCGCATCTGCTGTTTCTCTTTTACGAACTCCCATTGCTTCTATTTTTTACCTTTATTTTTTGCTCCAGCATGACCTCTAAAAGATCTAGTTGGTGAAAACTCTCCTAATTTGTGACCTACCATGTTCTCTGTTACGTAAACCGGTACAAACTGACGACCGTTATGAACTGCGATAGTCTGTCCAACAAAGTCAGGAGTAATCATAGAAGCTCTAGACCAAGTCTTAACCACTCCTTTATTTCCACCTGCAATGTTCTCTTCAACTTTCTTTTCTAACTTATAATGAACGAAAGGTCCTTTTTTTAATGAACGTGCCATATCTTAATTATTTCTTTCTACGTTCTACGATATACTTACTACTCGGGTTTTTCGGAGAACGAGTTCTATAACCTTTAGCCGGTACTCCGTTTCTTGAACGTGGATGACCTCCAGAAGAACGTCCTTCACCACCTCCCATAGGGTGATCAACAGGGTTCATCGCAACCGGTCTTGTTCTTGGTCTTCTTCCTAACCATCTAGTTCTACCTGCTTTTCCAGACACAACTAATTGGTGATCAGAATTAGAAACCGCTCCAATTGTAGCCGAACAAGTCAACAAGATTAATCTTGTTTCACCAGATGGCATTTTAATTGTAGCATATTTTCCATCTCTTGCCATTAATTGAGCAAATGTTCCTGCCGAACGAGCAATTACAGCTCCCTGACCAGGTCTCAATTCGATACAAGAAATCACAGTTCCTAGTGGAACTCTGCTTAAAGGTAATGTATTACCAATTTCCGGCTGAGCTTCAGCACCAGAAACTAATTTCTGACCTACTTTCAAACCATTTTGAGCAATTACATATGTTTTCTCTCCATCAGCGTAAGCTAACAAAGCGATAAATGCAGTTCTGTTTGGATCGTACTCAATTGATTTCACTGTAGCTGGAATCCCATCTTTAGTTCTTTTGAAATCAATAATACGATATCTTTGCTTGTGACCACCACCCGTATAACGCATGGTCATCTTTCCTTGACTATTTCTACCTCCAGAGTTTTTTATCGGCGCTATCAAAGAGCGTTCCGGCTTATCAGTTGTAATGGCGTCATAACCATTCACAACTCTAAATCGCTGACCTGCGGTAATAGGTTTTAATTTTCTTACTGACATTGTTATATCTTAGATATTGTTGTAAAAATCAATTGTTTCTCCTTCTTGTACTTGTACAATTGCTTTTTTAATAGCATTTGTCTTTCCACTGATTAAACCACTTTTAGTGTATTTTGTAGTTCTGTCTGGTCTTACATTAATGGTGTTAACACTCAAAACAGTTACTCCATAAGCAGCTTCAACAGCTTTCTTAATCTCAACTTTGTTTGCTTTTTTGTTAACCACAAATCCAAAACGGTTTAAAACTTCACTTTCTTTGGTTACTTTTTCCGTTACTATAGGTTTAATTATGATACTCATACTCCTATTATTTACTTAAATTTTCTTCAATTACCTCCAAAGAACTCTCCAAAAGCACTAAATTATTAGCATTTAAAATATCGTAAGTACTTAATTCTGAACTACTTACAACATTAGACGCTTTTAAATTGCGTGACGACAAATATACATTTTTATTAGTATCACCCAACACAAATAATGATTTTTTATTTTCTAACTCTAAAGCTTTCAAAACGTTAATGAAATTTTTAGTGTTTGGAACTTCAAAATTAAAGTCTTCCAAGACGATAATACTTGATTCTTTTGCCTTAATAGAGAATGCTGATTTTCTAGCTAAACGCTTCAAGTTTTTATTCAATTTAAATGAATAACTTCTTGGTCTAGGCCCAAAAACAGTTCCCCCACCTTTAAACAAAGGATTTTTTGCACTACCCGCACGAGCAGTACCTGTTCCTTTTTGTTTTTTAATCTTACGCGTACTTCCCGCAACCTCAGCTCTTTCTTTAGCCTTATGAGTTCCTTGTCTTTGATTAGCAAGATATTGCTTTACATCAAGATACACAGCGTGATTGTTTGGTTCAATTGCGAATACTGAATCAGAAAGTTGAACTTTTCTCCCAGTATCTTTTCCGTTGAAATCTAATACTTTTACTTCCATTACTTCTGAATGATTACATAAGAGTTGTTATGACCAGGAACACATCCTTTTACAACAAGCAGATTCTTTTCAGAAACCACTTTTAAAACTCTAAGGTTTTGTACTTTTACATTATCTCCTCCCATTCTTCCAGCCATACGCATTCCTTTGAATACTCTAGATGGATAAGAAGAAGCTCCCACAGAACCTGGCGCTCTTAAACGGTTGTGCTGACCATGAGTTGCTTGTCCAACACCACCAAAACCGTGACGTTTTACAACACCCTGAAAACCTTTACCTTTAGACACACCTTGTACATCTACAAATTCTCCTTCTTCAAAAATAGAAACATCGATAAGATCTCCTAATTTTTGTTCAGTTGCAAATTCTTTGAATTCAACGACTTTTTTCTTAGCTACAGTTCCCGCTTTTTTAAAGTGACCTAAAGCCGCTTTTGTGGAATGTTTCTCGTTTTTGTCATCGAAACCAAGTTGCAACGCTTCATACCCGTCAACCTCATTGGTTCTGACTTGGGTAACAACACATGGTCCAGCCTCAATAACAGTACAAGGAATATTCTTCCCGTTCTCATCAAAAAGACTAGTCATGCCGATTTTTCTACCAATTAACCCAGACATAAATATTAATTATTAATTATTAAATATAAAAACAGAACACATTCGTTTAAGTGAAGCTGTTTTTAAAAGTGGTGCAAAAGTATAACTTATTTACACACAAACCAAAAAAACTTTTCACTTAAACGAAGTGCTCTAATTTACTCTTGAAAAAAAACTTAAACTTTAATTTCTACTTCAACTCCACTAGGTAATTCTAATTTCATCAAAGCATCGATAGTTTTAGATGAAGATGAATAAATATCAATCAATCTCTTGTATGACATTACTTCAAATTGTTCTCTTGCTTTTTTGTTTACGTGCGGAGAACGCAATACAGTAAACAATTTTTTATGAGTTGGCAAAGGAATTGGTCCCGTTACCACTGCTCCGGTAGTCTTAACCGTTTTTACAATCTTTTCAGCAGACTTATCTACCAACATATGATCGTAAGATTTTAATTTTATTCTGATTTTTTGACTCATTTTCTTAAAGATTAAGCGTTTCCTTTTGCTTTTTTGATTACTGCTTCTGAAATATTAGAAGGCGTTTCTGAATAGTGAGAGAATTCCATTGTTGAAGTAGCTCTACCAGAAGACAATGTTCTTAATGTTGTTACATAACCAAACATTTCTGATAAAGGCACATCAGCTTTGATAGTCTTAGCTCCATTTCTGTCACCCATATCATTTACCTGACCTCTACGACGGTTAATATCTCCTACGATATCTCCCATATTTTCCTCCGGAGTAATAACTTCCATTTTCATAATTGGCTCAAGAATCACAGCTCCGGCAGCTTTAGCTACTTCTCTGTAACCCATTCTAGCTGCTAATTCAAAAGAAAGCGCATCTGAATCCACCGGATGGAAAGATCCATCTAATAAAGTTACTTTTAAACTATCAACTTGGTATCCAGCTAAAGGACCAGTTTTCATAGCTTCTCTGAAACCTTTTTCAACAGCAGGAATATATTCCTTAGGAACGTTACCACCTTTTACTTCATTCACAAACTGTAATCCCACAGGAACTTTACCATCAACTTCATCAGCAGGTTCAACTCTAAATACGATATCACCGAATTTACCACGACCTCCAGATTGTTTTTTATAAACCTCTCTGTGTTGAGCAGATTTTGTAAACGCTTCTTTATACTCTACCTGAGGCTCTCCTTGATTCACCTCAACTTTAAATTCACGCTTCATACGATCCACCAAGATATCTAAGTGAAGCTCACCCATACCAGAGATAATAGTTTGCCCTGAAGCCTCATCAGTTCTAACCGTAAACGTAGGATCCTCTTCAGCTAATTTAGCCAAAGCCATACCCATTTTATCTACGTCAGCCTTAGTTTTAGGCTCAATAGCAATACCAATTACCGGTGCAGGGAATTTCATAGATTCAAGAATAATTGGGTGTTTTTCATCACACAATGTATCTCCAGTCTTAATATCTTTAAATCCAACAGCAGCTCCAATATCTCCAGCCTCAATATATTCGATTGGATTTTGTTTGTTAGCATGCATTTGATAGATACGAGAAATTCTTTCTTTATTTCCTGAACGAGTATTCAATACATAAGAACCCGCATCTAATCTTCCTGAATAAGCACGGAAGAACGCTAAACGACCAACAAATGGGTCAGTAGCAATTTTAAACGCCAAAGCAGCAAAAGGCTCTTTTACATCTGGCTTACGCAAGATTTTAGTTTGATCCTCTTCCAATAACTCAGCGTCATCAGGATGAATCCCCTGAATACCTTCTTTATCTAATGGAGATGGCAAATATTTACATACTGCATCTAACATGAACTGAACCCCTTTGTTTTTAAAAGAAGAACCAGCAATCATAGGAATGATAGCCATATCCATAACAGCAGCTCTTAAAGCAGTGTTAATTTCTTCTTCTGTAATAGAGTTTTCATCTTCCATGTACTTATCTAAAAGATTCTCGTCATAAGTAGCGATTTCTTCGATAAGAATAGAACGATAATGCTTCACATCATCAACCATATCAGCCGGGATATCAACAATATCAAAAGTTGCCCCCTGAGTAGCGTCATGCCAAACAATCGCTTGGTTTTTCACTAAATCAACAACTCCTTTGAAATCATTCTCTTCACCAATTGGCAAAGTAATAGCAACAGCATTTGATTTCAACATATCTTTAACTTGTTGACAAACTGCCAAAAAGTTAGATCCTTGACGGTCCATTTTATTAACAAACCCCATACGTGGAACTTTGTATTGATCAGCAAGTCTCCAGTTTGTTTCTGATTGAGGCTCAACACCATCAACTGCAGAAAACAAGAAAACTAATCCATCCAATACACGTAACGAACGGTTTACCTCTACAGTAAAGTCAACGTGTCCAGGAGTATCAATAATATTAAAGTGATATGGTAACGATTCTGGCAACAACTTACCTTGCTCAGTTGGAAAATTCCACTCACAAGTTGTAGCAGCAGAAGTAATAGTAATACCTCTTTCTTGCTCTTGTGCCATCCAGTCCATTGTTGCAGCACCATCGTGCACCTCACCAATCTTATGTGATTTACCTGTATAAAAAAGAATACGCTCCGTTGTTGTTGTTTTACCAGCATCAATGTGAGCCGCAATTCCTATATTTCTTGTATATTTTAAGTCTCTAGCCATTTCTTACGAATTAAAATCTAAAGTGAGAGAAAGCTTTATTAGCTTCTGCCATTTTGTGAGTATCCATTCTTTTCTTAACAGCCGCTCCTTCTTCTTTAGCCGCAGCTAAACATTCTGAAGCTAACCTTTGCGCCATTGACTTTTCGTTTCTTCTTCTGGAATAAAGTATCAACCACTTCATTGCCATAGAAATTTTTCTGTCTGGACGAATTTGCATTGGAATTTGAAATGTAGCTCCACCTACTCTACGGCTACGTACTTCTACGTGAGGCATAACGTTAGTTAAAGCATCTTTCCAAATTTCTAACGAAGTTTTTTCGTCATTTTGCTTTTTAGTTTCAATGATATCAATTGCATCATAAAAAACTTTAAAAGCTGTAGATTTCTTACCATCCCACATTAAGTTGTTCACAAAACGCGTTACCAATTGATCATTAAATCTTGGATCTGGTAAAAGGGGTCTCTTTTTTGCCGCTCTTTTTCTCATGTCTTTTTTTTAATAAAAAGTTATGGGTTATCCGTTAAATGTCATGTGTTATAGACGCTATCAACAACAGCAATCATCAACCCTCAACTCCTAACCTTTAACTCTTAACGTTTTAAATTACTTTTTTGCTTCTTTTGGGCGTTTAGCACCATACTTAGATCTTCTTTGCGTTCTTCCAGCCACACCTGATGTATCAAGCGCACCACGAACGATGTGATATCTAACTCCTGGTAAATCTTTTACCCTTCCACCCCTAACTAATACTATCGAGTGCTCTTGCAGATTGTGACCTTCACCAGGAATGTAAGCATTTACCTCATTACCATTTGTCAAACGTACACGCGCTACTTTACGCATCGCTGAGTTTGGTTTTTTTGGTGTAGTAGTGTAAACACGCGTACAAACTCCTCTTCGTTGAGGGCAAGAATCTAAAGCAACCGATTTACTCTTCTTAGTTATCTGAGTTCTTCCTGTTCTTACTAATTGTTGAATTGTTGGCATAATTAATACTAAAAATTATTATGTAAATTTAAATCCCGCTTTTTACGGGCTGCAAATGTATAAATTATTTTTTACTCTACAAATGTTAATTCATTAATTTTCAATAACATCATCTTACACTATTAAAAATTAAAAAAAAGACAATAATTTTATAACATTAACTTAAAAAAAAGTGATATTTTAAACACATTCTCAAAAAAGCCTTTGAAACAAAAAAACAACACACAACAATTAGGTTGTTTAACAAAAAATTAAGAGATTTGTTTCTGGAACCCAAAAGCTACAATCAATGAAACGAAAACTTAATGTATTTTTGTCATTATTATTATTAATGATAATCACCCAACTTTCTTATTCACAAGAAAGAACCGTAACTGGTACTGTATTAGATAATACAGGACTTCCACTGCCAGGCGCCAGTGTTTTAATAAAAGGGACACAATCAGGTACCCAAACAGATTTTGATGGAAAATTCAGCATCAAAGCCACAGCATCTCAAACATTAGTATTTAGCTACATTGGTATGAAGACACAGGAAATACCAGCCAGCTCAACAAATATTAATGTAAAACTTCAGGAAGATGCTCTTGAACTTGAAGGAGTCGTTGTTACCGCATTAGGTATTAAAAGAGAGAAAAAATCTCTGGGATATGCTGCAACCACAATAAACAAAGATCAAATTACGAACGTAACCACAAACAACCCACTTGAAAGTTTATCTGGGAAAATTGCAGGAGTCGACATTAGCGCCCCTACACAGCCAGGCTCTTCTACAAAAGTAATCGTAAGAGGAATTGGTTCCATAACAGGAACAAACCAGCCTCTATATATTGTAGACGGAACACCTATAAACAACGATGGGAATGCAAGCAAAACGAGACAAGACGGATCTTCAATTGACAGGTCATACGATGCCGGTACAGGTATAAATGATATTGACCCAAACAGCATTGAAACAATAACATTTTTAAAGGGAGCTGCAGCAACTGCTTTATATGGTGCAAGAGCCGGACGCGGAGCTATTATTATAACTACGAAAAGAGGAAAAAACGAATCTAAAATAAATGTGGATTTCTCATCTACCGTGGAAATGAGTGAAGTAGCACGCATCCCACATTTACAAAACTCATACGGACAAGGATGGAGCGGTTTAGCCTATTCTCAACTTCCAACCGGACCAGGTTCAAGCAATGAAAACGGATCGTGGGGTCCCGCTTTTAACGGCGAAGTAAGACCTTGGGGATCCATATACAATAACTCCCAGCAAATCAAACCCTATGTTGCATTAGAAGATAACATACGAGACTTTTACAAAATAGGTATACTGACATCTAACAATATAAATCTTAGTCAAGGTGGAGAGTTTTCAGATTTCTCATTAGGATTCACCAGATTAAAAAGTGATGGTGTTATCCCTACTTCGGCCGATAGCTACTTAAAAAACAGCTTAACTTTTAATGGTGGAATAAAAAACAAAAAAGGAGCTATCCGTTTAAGTTTTAATTATACGAATAAAGACCAAAACGCAGTCAATACTGGTCAAAGTGACAGCGCTGGAGAAGGCGACACTTTTATTCCGGAATTACTACAAATCCCAAGAGACATCAGCGTTATTGATTTAAAAGATTATAATAACAATATATTCAATTCACCTAGTTATTATTACACCCCTTATTCATCAAATCCTTATTGGGCTTTGAATGAAAATAAAACAAAAATTTTAGGACAAAGTTTTTTTGGAAATACTAGTTTCAATTATAACATAACCGAAAATCTGACTGCAACATGGCAGATAGGAGGAAACTACAGACTAGAGAAAATCAAAAGTCATGGCGCAATTGTTAAATTCGAACCTGGGTCTCCTCAAAATTTAGCAGGTACAATAGAAACTGTTGGAGGAGTTACTGAAAGCAGACTGGAAAGAAGCGAGTTTGACACGTATTTTAATTTAAATTACATTAAAAACATAAACGATAATTTCAAGCTAAACTTATTAGCCGGGGTTAGTTACAACAAAAGAGAAACAGATTTTTTAAATGCTTCGATAACCAATCTTATCATTTCTGATTTTTACGAATTAACTAACACCGCAGCAAGACCTGAAATATCACAGAATAACTCTTTAAGAAAAAGCTTTGGGGTTTATGGTCAGGCAGAACTATCATACATAAACAAATACTTCCTTACTCTTACAGGAAGACAAGACAAATCATCTACCTTACCGCCAAATAACAATTCATATTTCTATCCTTCCGCTTCCTTAAGCGCAATAGCAATAGACAATCAGGAAACCTTTTTAAAATTAAGAGGCTCATGGTCACAGGTTGCAAATGACACAGACCCTTACCTAACAGCAAATTCATTTATTAACGGTAGTGCAGATTCAGGTTTTGGAGACATTGTTTCACCATTAGGAGGAGTTGGTTTCTTTGAAGCTTCCGGAATTCTCGGAAATCCAGATTTAAAACCGGAAAGGACGACCGAAATTGAAATTGGAACCGAAGCAAGTTTCTTTGAAAGACGCATCACATTAGATGCAGCGATATACAACAGAAAGACTAAAGATTTAATTGTTTCTGTTCCTCTTGATCCATCGACAGGCTTTACCACTAAAGCATTAAATATTGGAGACGTAGAAAATAAAGGTATAGAAATTGCCTTAGGTTTAAAGCCATTCAAAGGAGAAAATTTTTCCTGGGAAATCAACTATACATTTACAAAAAACCTGAATGAAGTTACTAAAGTACTAGACGATCGCAGAATTGACTTTGGCCCTACTTCAAATGGTATAACATTTTCAGCTAAAGAAGGACAGCCTATCGGATCTTATTACGGTTTAGTTCCAAAGCAAAATGATGCTGGTGAGATTATCGTTGATGCAAGTACAGGTTTCCCTATTCAATCCGATGATGTTGTATTATTAGGCAATGGACAGAGAAAATTTATTATGGGACTACAAAACGTATTAAAATATAAAGACTTCAGTTTATCTTTTGCTTTTGATTGGAAACAAGGTGGTAAAATGTACTCCAGAACTAAAGATTTATCTCATTTTGTGGGTAATGGTATTGAAACAACTTACAATGACAGAAACACATTCATTGTTCCTAACTCTGTAAATCAAAACGAAGATGGAACTTTTTCAGAAAACACAACTCCAATCCCTTTAGAAAACTTATACGCTTTTTATAATGACAATGACAACCCTTCATCACAAGGTTCTTTCTTAATCGACAAAACATTCGTTCGTATGAGAGACCTCAGCCTTTATTATAATTTAGACAGAAAAATTGTTGAAAAACTAGGTTTAACAAAAGTAACGATTGGGTTATATGGAAGAAACTTATTCATGTGGACTCCTGATGAGAATCCATACGTTGACCCTGAAGTAACTTCTTTTGGTAACGACTTGTTAAGCGAATATGGAGAATTTGCAGCAAATCCATCTCAACGAGCATACGGCTGCATACTTAAATTATCATTCTAAATCATACAAAATGAAAAAAATATTTATATTATTTATAGCTTTATCAATCTTTTCAGCATGTAGTGACAAAGATTTTGATATAAATTACGATCCGGATAATTTGCCTCCTCAACAAACTACTTTAGCATTACAACTACCAGCCGGTATGGCAGGAATAGCTGGAGCTCAAGGAGCATACTATACCATATTCGGAGGATTTTGGGCACAATATTACACTCAAAGCAACACTGCAGCTCAATACAGAAACCTTGATGCTTATAATGCAGGTACAAATGACTATAACAGAGCCTGGTCAGCAATGTATGATGGTTTAGGCGATCTAAGAAATGTTAAACGAAAAGCCTTAGAGCAGAGCAATTGGAAATACTATCTAATAGCAACAACTATGGAAGTATACGCATCACAGTTAATGACTGATTTTTATGGTGACATTCCCTATGCCGAAGCAAATCAACAAGAAATCTTAGAACCAAAATTTAACACTGGTCAGGAAGTGTATAACTTAATGATTGCAGATTTAAAAACAGCACTTTCAAAAGATTTATCTACAACAAGTACTGAAACACCAGGTGCAGATGATTTTGTATATGGAGGTAATATGGAAAATTGGAAAGCATTTGCGAATACACTTTTATTAAAAATATATATGAGACAAACTAAAGTTAATCCTACTTTAGCGCAGACCGAAATCACCAATCTAATTAATTCCGGAGTTGCTTTTCTCGATACTGATGCCGCTATAACTCAATTTGAAGATGCTCCAAACAGAAGTAATCCTTTTTATGAAACGGACAGAAGAAAACTAAATGTGGGTACAAATATCCGTACAAGTACTACCATGAATTCTTTTTTAACAGCTAATAACGATTCCAGAAGAGAGAATTTCTACACTCCCGGAGTGGCACTTAATCAGGGTGATTTTAACAATACTGCCCTTGGTTCCAGCGCAATAGGAGTGTTAATCATAAAACCTACTGATCCGCTATATTTTATGAGCAAAACTGAAAGCTTGTTTTTACAAGCTGAGGCTTTGGCACGCTATTTTGGAGGAACAGGAGCAAAAGAAAAATACGATGCCGCAGTTATAGAGGCATTTGACAGATACTCAAAAGATGGATCATCTTTCATAGCATCAGGAGGAGCCTATGAATATCCAAATGGAACTCTTGAAGCTAATTTAAAAGCCATTATTACTCAAAAATGGATATCCGGATTTCCTGCAAATGGATTTGAAGCATTTTTTGATCAAAACAGAACGGGATATCCAAAAATATCAACAGTACCCCAAACAAATGCTGCATATGTACCTGGAGAATTAGCCTATTCAATACAAGGAACTACAGCAGGAGTTTTCCCAAGAAGATTTGTTTATCCAAACTCAGTACAAACAACAAATCGATTTGCCCCAGATTTGGAAAAAATAACAACACCAGTATGGTGGGCTAATTAACCTAAAATTTTTATACAATGAAAAAAATATTTTATTTGATATTAGCAATAACAACAGTATCATGCTCTGATACAACTACAGAGGATGTATCAAGAGTAACTAACTATCCTGTAATAACACTCAATGGTGATAGTCTTATGATACTTGATCAAGGAGATACTTATACTGAAGAAGGAGGAACGGCTCTAGAAGGTGAAACTGAAATAGATTTAACTCTTAAGGGCACTGTCAACACCGCAGTTCCTGATGTTTACAAGATAGTATATTCGGCTATCAATGTAGATGGTTTTCCTGCTACTAAAACAAGAACTGTAGTAGTATTAAGCACCACACCAAGTGGAATAAATCTAGCAGGTGCATTTGCACGAGGTTCAAATATCAATAATATTACCCGCCTTGCTGATCGCAAATACATGTGTGATAACGCAGCAGGCTACACAACAGGAGATGAAAACAATTTAAAAATGATCTTTTACAACATTGACGACACTAAAGTATATGCACCATATCAGGAAAATGCTTCCGATACAGATATATCAGCCGAAAGTAATGTTGGAACAATTGAAGATGAAGATAATTTTAATTGGGTTATTTACGCTTCTTCATTTTACGGAACGGCAACAAGAATATTTACTAGATTATAAAAAATAACATTATGAAAGTCCTAAATATAAAAACATTTCTACTAATACTAGCAACTTCTGTGTCCTTCATTTCTTGTGATGAAGGAGGTAATCCCGAAGCTGGCGGAACATCAGTTGCGAAAATGTCTGGAGATTGGTATGTACAAACATTAATTGATGGAGAGGTAGTGGTCGACTATTCCCTTATTTCTACTTACAATACATCAGCAAATGATGGTAAAGCTATGTGGATTGATGACCACGGCAACATTTGGTCGTTTAAATGCAAGTCCCCCGTAAACATTAGCTCATTATCATTTTCAGGAAATAATTTAGCAAGCAGCATTATTGATGACGATGATTCAACACCGGACGTCATTGAAACTTATGATATAAATGTAAATATCACTGAAGGTAAAATCACCAAAAATGGTACTACCTCTACTGGAGGACACACTGTAGATAAAATCTACTTTAAAGCAGAATTCTCAGATGATGAAAATCCTGGAACTATTTATGAAATAGTAGGATATAAAAGAACTGGTTTTCTTGAAGACGAACATTAAAATTATAAGATTTTTATTTCCAAACCACCAGCAAACGCTGGTGGTTTTTTTTATACAAACTTTTACTTACCTTTGCGCCATGGAAAAAGAACATCAAATATTCGGGATTAGAGCTATTATTGAAGCAATTCAGGCAGGTACAACAATAGATAAAGTGTACATTCAAAAAGAAGCCTCAGGCGAATTGATGAAAGACCTGATGAAGGTAATGAAACGAGCGAATATCAATTTCTCTTATGTTCCTGTTGAAAAATTAAACAAACTCACTCCTAACAATCATCAGGGTGCAGTAGCTAGCATCTCTCCTATTTCATTTTTTGATTTAGAAACATTGATTGAAACTGTTGTTGAAAATGGTAAAAAACCATTATTCCTAATCTTAGATCAAATTTCAGATGCCCGTAATTTTGGTGCAATTATCAGAACTGCCGAATGCACCGGAGTAAACGGAATCATCATTCAAAAATCAGGGTCTGCTCCTGTAAATGGCGACACTGTAAAGACTTCAGCCGGCGCAGTTTTCAACATTCCTATTTGTAAAGTAGAACACATTAAAGATGCTATTTTTCTTTTGCAGGGAAGCGGAATCAAAACTGTTGCAGCGACTGAAAAGACAGAAGACACTATCTATAATGTAAATCTAAACGAAGCTGTCGCAATTATTATGGGTTCTGAAGACCGAGGAGTAAATCCTTCAGTATTAAAAATTGTGGATGAGAAAGCAAAACTTCCTATGTTTGGAACAATTGGTTCTTTGAACGTTTCAGTTGCCTGTGGTGCTTTCTTGTACGAAGCAGTAAGACAAAGAAGCTAGGCAATTTTAAAAAAGCAGAGTTTAGATTTCAGATTTCAGAAAATATCAAAACGAATTAGGACTCAGGCTCTGATTCGTTTTTTTTATTTTCAACAAGATTGTAATTAATATCATAATTAGAAGAATAATATGCTTGTATTTCCTCTTCGGGCTCTACGATAGGAGGATTTACAAAATTACCGTTTTCATCAAAACGTTGCATGAATTTATCTTTTGCAGGATCATAGTCAGGCATTTCCCAATCGTATTTGGGTACTTTTTTAAATTCAGGCGTTTGATATAACACTGCCAAAACAAAGCCCGTTATCAATCCTGCCAAATGCCCTTCCCAGGAAATCCTATCATCCACTTTTGGGAAAACATACCATATCATACCCCCATACATCATAATAACCGATAAAGACAAAGCTACTAATCGATAATATTTAGTGAATATTCCTTTAAAAAAAATAAAAGCAAACAATACATATATAAAGCCGCTAGCGCCAATATGATAACTTTCTCTTCCAATCAGCCAGGTTAAAATCCCAGAAAATAAAATACCATAACCTACTACCCGCATCGATTGTTTAGAATAAAAAAATTGTATAGCGGTCAGCAAAACTAAAAGTGGAATAGAATTATTATACAGATGCTCCAAATCCGAATGAATAAACGGACTGAAAATTACGCCCTGTAATCCTGAAAAAGTGCGGGGATAGATTCCATTTTCCATAAAGTCAAAATCGAAACGAATTTCGAGCCAATACACAAACCACAGGAACAACACAAAAAAAAGTGGCAGTCCTATAACTGCGTTTGTAAATTTAAAATTCTTATCCATTTTGTTTTCTTTAAAACAATTCAATCAATTTTGTAACCAAATAGAATATTATGCTATTTTGTCATAAAGTTAATTCGGTATTTCGAATAATTATTGATTAGGTAGTTATAATGTTCTAAATTTGGTTTTTAAATCAGATAATAGCTGAATTACGATTAAAAATGGAAGCACCACTGGCAGAACGCATACGCCCACAAAAATTAGACGAATACATCAGCCAATTGCATTTGGTCGGACCCAATGGATCTTTGACACAACAAATAGCAAAAGGAATTATTCCGTCATTAATTTTTTGGGGACCACCGGGAACAGGAAAAACCACTTTGGCTCAAATTATTGCGCAGGAATCACAACGTCCTTTTTTTATATTGAGTGCTATCAATTCAGGAGTAAAGGATATTCGGGATGTAATTGAAAAAGCCAAACAAAGTGGCGGACTTTTTACTGCCAAAAACCCTATCTTGTTTATTGATGAGATTCATCGTTTTAGCAAATCGCAACAGGATTCCTTATTAGCTGCAGTAGAAAAAGGCTGGATTACCTTAATTGGAGCTACCACCGAAAATCCAAGCTTCGAGGTCATTCCCGCACTATTATCCCGTTGCCAGGTGTATGTCTTGAATGCCTTTACAAAAGCCGATTTAGAATCGCTTTTGGAGCGTGCTATGCAAACGGATACTTATCTGAAAACTAAAAAAATTCAATTAAAAGAAACGGAAGCTTTATTACGCCTTTCAGGTGGAGATGGACGCAAATTATTGAATATTTTTGAATTGGTTGTTAATGCTTCAGCCGGAGACGAAATTATCATTACCAATGAACGTGTATTGGAATTAGTACAACAAAACACCGTTTTATATGACAAAAGTGGTGAGCAGCATTATGACATTATTTCGGCTTTTATAAAATCCATTCGCGGAAGTGATCCTAATGGTGCCGTTTATTGGCTGGCAAGAATGATTGAAGGTGGAGAAGACGTAAAATTTATTGCCCGCCGATTGCTTATTTCGGCAAGTGAAGATATTGGGAATGCCAATCCTACCGCTTTAATTATGGCCAATAATACCTTTCAGGCCGTAACCACCATTGGTTATCCCGAAAGCCGGATTTTATTAAGCCAATGCGCTATTTATCTGGCGACGTCGCCAAAAAGCAATGCTTCATATGTGGCTATTAATACGGCACAGCAAATTGTAAAACAAACCGGTGATTTATCGGTTCCAATTCATTTGCGAAATGCCCCCACAAAATTAATGAAAGAATTAGGATATGGAGAGGAATATAAATACTCGCATGAATTCGCTAATAATTTTGCTGAACAGGAATATTTACCCACAGAAATAGAAAACACCCCCATTTATGTTCCCGGAGAAAATGCCAGAGAAAAAACTACTCGCGAGTTTCTTAAAAACCGATGGAAAGACAAATACGGATATTAAAAAAAACGGCTTTCAAATAATTTGAAAGCCGTTTTTTATTAGAATTTAACGTTTATTTTTTCGGAAATCAATTGATCATTTTTAAAATATTCAAAAAACCATTGATTATCTTTCTTAACCAAAACACCTTGCTGACTTCCCTTTTGAGCCAAAAATGAATTAGCATCCGAAGTTTTATAAAGTTTAATCACAACACTTGGTTTACTATTAATTAACTGATAGTTTCCTCCTGCAAGTGGCTGAGCAAAAAGCAATTCGTCCGGATCAAGAGCTACTGACGGAGCTGCTGTTTCAAGCTTCTCTGCTTTTTCGGGCTTTTGCAATTTTTCAGGTTTTTCAGGTTTTTCTTCCACCACAACATTTGTTCCGCCATTATACTGGTATTCTAATTCATAAATTGAATTAAAAGCTTTATTCAGTGCATCATTATAAGCTACCTGAAAGTCCTTTTCTCTACTTAAACCAATTTCGGATTGATAAACTATTTTACCATAACAATCTTTAAAAGTAACATACAATTTGGTTACTAAAAAACCGCCTTCCTTAACAATATCATAGTTCAAAACTGAGCATCTGTTTATATTATCGGGAACCACTTCATTAGAATAATAGACATCAAAACCTACTTTATTCAAATTAAATTTAGATAAAGTCGCCATTCTGTATTGATTCTCGGATTTTAAAAACTCATATTTTAATGGAACAACAACTGTTTTATAGTCATTTAAAGATTGTGAAAATCCAACACCGGATAATAATAACAAAAGGAATAGAAAAATATTTTTCATAATTATAAATAGTTTTTAAGTTCTAATAAATGATTAATTTGTTTAACCGCATGCGTTACATTCTGTCTGCTTTCGTTAAAATAAATAGCATCAATTCCGGCATCTAATGCTCCTAAAACATCTGCTTCTATAGAATCCCCAATCATTATACTGCTTTCCTTTCTGGCTTTTGCCAAATCCAGAGCATACTCAAAAATAATAGGATTTGGTTTCTTTACCCCTGCCATTTCCGAATTAGTAATGGTAGCAAAATAAGTATTAAGTTTGGCATTATTTATTTTTTTAACCTGAACATTCGCAAATCCATTGGTTATTACATGCAGTTTATATTTTTGACTCAAATAATTTAATATCTCTAAAGTACCATCAAAAAGATGATTATTTTCAGTAAGCAATTCGATGTATTCTTCTGAAATAAGTGCAATAGCATCATCTGTAATTTCATATCCTATAGCATCAAAAGACAGCTTTAGTCTGTCATACCGCAATTGCTGATGCGTAATTTTATCATACTGATACAATTTCCAGCAGGCTTGATTGATAGGAATATAATGAGTGATAAAGGTATCAATAAGAACGGTGGGATGATTTCGGGCAAAGATATTTTCAAAGGTAATTTTGGAATTTTTATCAAAATCCCAAAGTGTATGATCTAAGTCAAAAAAAACATCTTTTATATTCTCAATTCTCATTTTTGCTTTTAAAATATTCCTTCATCTACAAAACTATAATATTTTGTTTCAGTCACAATCAAATGATCCAAAACTTTAACATCTAAGCTGTCTCCGGCAAGTTTTAATTTTTTGGTAATTTGCTTATCGGCATCACTGGGTAATAAAGCTCCTGATGGATGATTATGACATAATATTAATGCGGTTGCGCCTTTTTCAAGTGCCATTTTAAAAACCAGACGAACATCGACCAGCGTTCCTGTAATACCACCAATACTGAGCTGTGCTTTCGAAATTACTTTATTGGAATTATTTAAATATAAAATCCAAAATTCCTCATGTGGTAATTCGCCAATAATGGGTTGCATAATGTCAAAAACTGTCTTACTTGATGTAATCTTAGTTAATTCAATCACCTCCTCTCCTCTTCTTCGCCGTCCTAATTCCATCGCAGCGATTATAGAAATTGCTTTAGCTTCACCAATCCCTTTAAATTTGATTAACTGTGTCATTGTCAATTTACCTAAGGCATTCAAATTAGCATCCACACTGCCTAAGATTCTTTTGCTTAAATCAACTGCTGACTCGTTTCTGCTTCCTGACCCTATCAGAATAGCAATTAATTCAGCATCACTTAAAGCACTTTTGCCTTTGAGCATTAATTTCTCTCTGGGCTTATCATCTTCAGACCAATTGGTAATCGGGAAGGAATTATTTTCCATAGCAAAAGATTCATTTACAACAAATTGTACCTTGTAAATATAACGTTTAATCTTTAAACCGAAAACAATTTTTCTTACAATAAAAACTACGCTATCAACCCTTTCACCTCATCAAAATTCAATCCGCCATAATTACCTGAACTCATTAACAACAAGGCTGTATTATCGAGATTTAAATTAAAAAGATATTCTTTAAATTCTTTTGGATTGGTATAAATAATCAAATCTTTGCGATTAAAGGCATGAGCAATCTGCTCATAGCTTACTTCTTCCAATTGTTTGATTTTTACAGCATCCGGAGAATAGAAAACTACGGCAACATCTGCATGATCCAATGCTCCTTCATATTCTTTTAAAAATTCGGCATTCAAACTACTGTAAGTATGCAATTCTAAACACGCTATCACTTTTCTGTCTGGATATTGTTCTTTAACGGCTTTAGTCGTTGCTGCCACTTTACTTGGAGAATGTGCAAAATCTTTATAAGCTACTTTAGCTTTACTTTCTGCTATTTTTTCTAAACGCTTAGAGGCTCCTTTAAAACTGGCGATAGCTTCATAGAAATCGGCTTCATCTACACCCATATTTTGACAAATCCATTTGGCTCCAGCCAGATTATTCAAATTGTGCGCTCCAAAAACCTCGATGGGCATATCGCCTTCTGGAGTTTCCAGCAAAGTTGTTCCGTCTTCTACTTTATAATTTGGTGTAGAATACGGTAATTTTCTAATAGGATTGGTTGCTGCTTCTGCTACGCGGCATACTTCAGCATCATTTTCATTGTACACCAGAATTCCACCATTGGTAATTTTTTCAATAAAAATTTCAAATTGCTGCACATAATTTTCATAGGTTGGAAACACATTGATATGATCCCAGGCTATACCTGAAATCAGAGCAATATTGGGCTGATACAAATGAAATTTTGGTCGTCGGTCAATCGGTGAAGATAAATATTCATCTCCTTCCAGAACCATGAAATCATTTTCTTCAGTAAGATGCACCATAGTGTCAAAACCTTCCAATTGGGCACCAACCATGTAATCTACTTCAATATTATGATAATGCATAACATGTAAAATCATAGAAGTAATAGTGGTTTTCCCATGAGAACCTCCAATAACAACACGGGTTTTATTTTTAGACTGCTCGTATAAAAACTCCGGATAAGAATAAATTTTCAATCCTAATTCCTGTGCTTTCAGTAATTCTGGATTATCTGCTTTAGCATGCATTCCTAGAATCACTGCCTCAATATCTCCAGTTATTTTTTCGGGAAACCAGCCTAATTCAGCTGGCAGTATTCCTTTTTTCTCTAAACGGGATTTTGACGGTTCAAAGATAGCATCATCACTTCCTGTGACCTGATATCCTTTGTTGTGTAGTGCTAAAGCCAGATTGTGCATAGCACTTCCGCCAATAGCTATAAAATGAGTTTTCATATATTTTTTTTGGGAATTGAATTGCTGTTTTTTAAAGTTTCTAAAATTGCTGAAGCTTTTTCCTGTTGATTCATCTTATTCTTGTATAAATTAGCCAGTTTTAAATAAGCCTTTTTAGAATTCCCAACATTAATCGCTTTTTTATATTGTTGTTCGGCATTTTTATACCGGTTAAAATATTCCTCAATATGTCCTCTGGATAAATAACCATCTACCGGAGAAAGCTGCATTAATTCATTAGAGTACTTCAGTGCTTTACTTTCGCTACCACCGGCAATACCAGGAAGCTTGAGATACAACTCAATTAAGGCCCACCTTGCTTCTATATGTTTTGGATCGAGTTGAATTGCTTTTTCAAAAGAGCTTTTAATCTCATCAATCATCCCAAAAGCTCTAAATTTATTTACTTCTAATGCTTTCATTCCTAAAACCCCTCCGTATTTAAAATAAAAATCAGCTTCTGAAGGTTTAATTTTTTTTAATTTTCCATAATACATTAATGCTGCATCCCAGTTTTTAAGATGTCCTGCGATATCGCCCAGTTTTTCTAAAACATTTATATTAGAAGGTTCTGTTTTTACTATTTTTTCAAAAATTTCCTGAGATTCCTGCCACTTCCCTGCCTGAAAAAACTGTTGCGCTTTCTCAAAATCTGATTGAGAAAAAACCAATAAAGGCAGAAATAAAAAGACAATTAAAAGCTGTTTCATTTTTCAAAAATAAGGAAATTAAAAAGGATTATAAAAACTTTATCTCATATAAAAAACATAAATAATAACAGAATAGCAATCTTAAAACAACCTTATAATAACATCCGGAGAATACTTTCGTAAAAGAAAAAAAAATGTTAATTATTACATTTTAAGTCGTAAATATGAAAATATTCTATGCCATTCAGGCAACAGGAAACGGACACATCAGCAGAGCCACGCAATTGTATCCTTACCTGCAAAAATTTGGTGAAGTCGATTTCCTTTTAAGCGGATGCAATGCCACTTTAGACATTCAATTACCTGTAAAATACAAGAGTAACGGTTGTAGTTTGCATTACAGCAAATGCGGCGGATTGAACTACTGGGAAATTGCAAAAAACATCAGACCCAGACAAATTTACAAAGATGCCGATGCATTGCCGTTAAAAAATTATGATGTTATCATCAATGATTTTGATTCTATTACTGCGCTAGCCTGTAAAATGCAAAAAGTACATTCGGTGCAATTAGGGCATCAGGCCAGTTTTATTTCTGCCAATACTCCACGACCTGAGAGAAAAAGTATTATGGGCGAAATGATTCTCAAACACTATGCGCCATCTCCTAAAAACATAGGATTACATTTTGAAAAATACGATTCTTTTATTCTTCCACCCATCATCAAAGACGAAATTGTCCAGGCCGAACCAACAAACCTGAAACATATAACGGTTTACCTCCCTTCTTTTGATAAAGATTGTCTTGAGAAAGCCTTTAATAAAGTAAGTGACATTCATTTTCACTGGTTTCTACAGGGAGTTGAATTCAAACACACCATTGGAAATATTACGTATTTCCCTGTAAATCAGCAAAAATTTAATGACAGCTTAATTTCCTGCGAAGGAATCATCACAGGAGGTGGTTTTGAAACTCCGGCCGAAGCCTTGCATCTGGGTAAAAAGGTTCTTTCTATACCTATCATGAATCATTATGAACAGGAATGTAATGCTGCTGCACTCAAAAAAATGGGCGTCCCTGTAGTTTATGAAGTCGGCAAAAATTTCGAACAAATTATCGAAAACTGGCTCAATCAAGACCTCATTTATCCAAAAATGAAAGCCAATAACATTCCGGAGACATTACAATACTTGTTTGATACGTATAAAGAATGAAAATATAATGAGAATTTCTTAAAACAAAAAAACCACTAAGAAATTCAATCTCTTAGTGGTTTTTATATTTCAAAAATGTTTCTTAGTCGTTCAACATTTTCCAAAGTTTGTCTTTCAATTCTGTTAATCCCTGCTGTGCAACAGAAGAGATAAACATATAAGGAACATCTTTAAAAGCTTCGTCGAGTTCTACTTTGAGTTCCGCTTTCAATTCGTCATCCAGCATATCACATTTTGTAATAATCAAAAGACGTTCTTTATCTAGCATCTCAGGATTGTATTTGGTCAATTCATTCACCAGAATATCATATTCCGCTTTGATGTCTGGCGTATCTACGGGTACCATAAACAACAAAGTTGAATTTCGCTCAATATGACGCAAGAAATAATGACCTAAGCCTTTTCCCTCGGCTGCACCTTCAATAATTCCGGGAATATCTGCAATTACAAAAGATTGAAAATCTCTGTAAGCAACAATTCCCAGATTTGGTTTTAAAGTGGTAAACGGATAATCTGCTATTTTTGGTTTAGCCGAAGTCAACACAGACAACAAAGTAGATTTTCCTGCATTTGGAAAACCAACTAAACCTACATCTGCCAAGACTTTTAATTCTAAAATCACATCCATTTCTACTCCTAGCAATCCTGGTTGCGCATAACGAGGCGTTTGATTGGTAGAACTTCTGAAATGCCAGTTTCCTAAACCTCCTTTTCCACCCTGACAAAGTATTTTTTTCTCTCCATGTTCAGTAATTTCAAAGAGAACTTCCTGAGTTTCCTTATCTCTCACAACAGTTCCCAGAGGCACTTCGATATATTTATCTTCACCGTCAGCTCCTGTGCTTCTGTCTCCACCACCGTCTCCACCGTGACCTGCTTTAATATGACGGGCAAATTTTAAATGAAACAAAGTCCAAAGTCCCTTGTTACCCACTAAATAAACATGTCCGCCGCGACCACCATCTCCACCATCAGGACCGCCTTTTTCAATAAATTTTTCTCTATGTAAATGCGTAGAACCTTTCCCTCCTTTTCCGGAAGAAACAAATATTTTTACGTAGTCTACAAAATTTCCCTCTGTCATTTTTTTTAATATTTCAGCAATCAATTATCAGTTTTTCACAATCAGTCTTTTTACCGAATACGAAATCTGAAACCTGAATACTATTATTTTAAGGCTTTCACCATTACTTTATCAATCTTCACACCATCCATATCAATTACTTCCAATTCAAATTTATGCCAATGTAATTTTTCCCCCTGTTTCGGAATATGTGAAAGTTCAGTCATCATAAGTCCGCTCACAGTAGTGACATCATAGTCGCTCAGCAATTCATCTAATTCAAAATAAGTGAGAAAATCATGTAGCGAATAATGACCGTCAACTAACCATGTTCCGTCTTCTCTTTCTATCAACTGAAAATCTTCTTTATAAAAATCAGAAGCGTTTCCTACTAATGCTTCCAGGATATCATTTAACGTAATCATTCCCTGAAAAACCCCGTATTCATCGGCTACAATAGCATAATGCACCCCCGTTTTCTTAAAGCCTTCCAATGCATTATAAGCCGTAGTATGTTCCATTAAATAAGGTGCTTCAGTTATAATTGCTTCTAAATTGAAATTTTCTTTCTCAATAGTAGCAAATATATTTTTAAGACTTACCACCCCTACGATATTATCAAAATCGTCCTTATACACAGGATAAAAAGAATGCAGCTCCTGAAGCATAAATTCCTTTACCTGATCTTTATTTGCCAGTAAAGGCAACATCACTACCGATTTTCTGTGCGTCATCAGCGAATTTATTTTACGGTCTCCAATATGAAAAACCCGCTCCACAATATCCTGTTCTATTTCCTGAACTTCGCCTACTTCGGTTCCTTCTTTAATAATGGCTTTAATTTCTTCTTCAGTTACTTTTCCATCAGCAGAAGGTTTAATTTGAAGCACTTTTAATAAAAATTCTGTCGAATGTGTTAACAGCCAGATAAACGGTGCTGTAACAATAGAAACTATTTTCATAGGCATAGCCACCGACTTAGCAATGGTTTCCGGATAATTCAGCCCAATTCTTTTAGGCAATAATTCTCCTAAAACTAAAGAAAAGAAAGTCAAAATTACCACTACAATCCCCACAGCTACAGAATGTGCCTGAGATTTCAAAAAATCAAAACCTGACACAAAAATTTCAACATCTGTTGTAATTTTATCGCCACTAAAAATACCGGTAAGAATCCCGATTAATGTAATCCCGATTTGAACAGTTGACAGAAACTTATTAGGTGAATTAGCTAAATCTAATGCAGCCTGAGCCCTTGAATTTCCTTTTTTAGCCGAATTTTCAAGTCTTGATTTTCTTGCTGAAATCAATGCAATTTCAGACATTGAAAAAAGCCCGTTCAATAAGATTAAAAAAAGAATGATTAATAGTTCCATTATTTTGTTTTCGTTTTAAAAATTTAAAGTTTAAAGCTGCTAAAAAAACCTTTAGTAACTTTAAACTTTAAAAAACAAACAATTTTAATTATAAATTGTCAATTACATTACTCAAACGCTCCGTAATTTCTGCAATAGAACCGATACCATTTACGGCATGAAATTTTCCCTGCTCTTTATAAAAACCAATTAAAGGCGCTGTTTTTTCATTGTATTCCTGGTATCTGTTTCTAATTTTTTCTTCATCCTGATCATCAGCTCTTCCGGAAGTTTTTCCTCTTTCTAACAATCTTGCTACAAGAATTTCATCATCTGCTTCCAATGCAATAGTAGCGGTAATTTTTTCATTTTTTGTTGCTAAAAAAGCATCTAAAGCATCTGCCTGTGCAATTGTTCTTGGAAAACCATCAAATAAAAATCCTGCAGATTGCGGATTGTTTTCTACCTCACTTTGCAGCATTTTAATGGTAACTTCATCCGGAACCAATTCGCCATTGTTGATATAAGTTTGTGCCAGTTTGCCTAATGCTGTTTCGTTTTTGATATTAAATCTAAAAATATCTCCTGTTGAAAGATGTGTCAGATTGTATTTCCCTTTTAAAAACTCTGCCTGAGTTCCTTTTCCAGCTCCTGGCTTGCCAAATAAAACAATGTTAGTCATAAAATTTAATTTAAAAATTTAAAAATTTAAGGGTTTAAGAAACTTCTAATCTTTCTCCTTAAACTTTCATATGTATTCCTTTTTTTAATCTTTTAATTCTTGAATCTTTCAATCTTTCAATTGATATACTTCCGGTAAATTTCGTCCTAAACCGTCATAGTCTAAACCAAAACCTACTATAAATTTATTTGGAATCTGAATTCCGATATAATCAATTTTGACCTCTTTCTTATACGCTTCGGGTTTTAAAAAAAGAGTCGCTATCTTAAAATGTTTTGGATTTTGTTTCTTAAATAACGCTTTCAGTTCTACTATGGTATTGCCTGTATCAATAATATCTTCAATTACAATTACAGTTCGTCCTGTTAAATCCTGATTCAGTCCTATTAATTCCTTAACTTCATTAGTAGAATTCATCCCTTCATAAGAAGCCATTTTCACAAAACTCACTTCACATGGTTTTTTATATTTTTTTACAAAATCAGAAACCACCATAAAAGATCCATTCAATACCCCTACAAAAACCGGAATTTCATCAGCAAAATCAGCTTCTATCTGATTCACCATTTGCCGTAGGGAAAAATCAATTTCTTCGGCAGAAATAAACGGAACAAATTGTTTATCGTGAAGTTGAATCATTATTTTTTATTTTAAAATAATGCGCAAAGATACAGAATTCCAACTAAACCTGAGTATCAAAATAAACGCAGTGTAATTTTCATAAAAAATGTTAAATAAGACTTATTTTTCGACATATATTTTTTTCAAAAAATTAAATTTAAGTAAATTGTAGCTACCTAAATTTTAATACAGAATAAAATGAAAACAATAATCCAGATACTCTCAACAGTTTCAATACTACTTTTAACCGCCTGCAACGGTAAGGTAAAAGAAGAAACAAAAGAAAAATTAGCAGAAAAACCATCAGTTGTGGTCAAAACCGCAATAGGCGATTTGACACTTCCTCCACCTTATGCCACAGAATCAGTTACCAAAAACAGTAATGTTGTGGGATGGCCGGAAGGAAAAACTCCAATAGCTCCCGAAGGTTTTACAGTAACAAAATTTGCTGATAATTTAGAAAATCCACGTTGGACTTATATCGCACCAAACAATGACATTTTTGTTGTTGAAAGCGGCACAAAAGCAAGTAAAAATCAAATAACTGTTTTTCGTGACGGCAATAAAGATGGCACATTTGAAACCCGCAATGTTTTTATTTCCGGTCTTAACAAACCTTTTGGAATGCTTGTCTTAAACAACTTTTTCTACATTGCTAACACAGACGGATTATATCGCTATCCTTATAAAAATAACCCTTTAAAACTGGAAACAAAAGGCGAAAAAATTCTGGAACTCCCTGCCGGCGGATATAACAATCACTGGACCAGAAATTTACTAGCAAATACTGATGGAACTAAAATCTATATATCCGTGGGTTCAGCAAGTAATATAGGAGAGCACGGAATGGAGAAAGAAATCCGACGTGCTAATATTTTAGAAATAAATCCTGACGGAACGGGAGAAATAACTTATGCTTCGGGACTTAGAAATCCTGTAGGAATGGACTGGAATCCTGCAAACAATGAACTTTGGACAGCTGTTAATGAGCGTGATGAACTGGGTGACGATTTGGTTCCGGATTACATTACCAGTGTCAAAAAAGAGGGCTTTTACGGATGGCCTTATTCTTATTACGGAAACAATTTGGACCCGAGACTGGAAGGTGCTCATAAAGATTTGGCCGCAAAGGCAATTGTCCCTGATATTCCTGTCGGTTCTCACACCGCTTCTTTAGGACTGGCATTTTATGATAAAGATAAATTTCCTGCGAAATACAAAAACGGTGCTTTTGTAGGACAACATGGCTCCTGGAACCGTGCTAAAATAAGTGGTTATAAAGTAGTTTTTGTTCCTTTTAAAGACGGAAAACCTTCCGGAAAACCCGAAGATTTCCTGACCGGATTTATTGATGATAAAGAGAAAGCAAAAGTCTATGGGCGCCCTGTTGCTGTAACCGTTATGAATGACGGATCCCTTTTAGTAAATGATGACAGCGGAAATACGGTTTGGAAAGTTACTGCTGATAAATAGCAGTATGAGGTATAACGATTTATTTTGACTTAAAAATGATTACTGAACTTCAGTCCAAGCTGGAACACCTAAAAGCGTACCTTAAAGACCGGCTTCTAATAGCTGAATACATTTTAGAAAACAAAAATGATTTGGATGAATTAATTTCGATTTGCCTTTCTACTGAAGATAAAAACAATCATAAAGCCTGCTGGGTTTTAGAATTTGTTTCCTATAAAAAGTTAAACTGGCTTCAACCTTATCTTGATTTTTTATGCAAAAATCTTAAAGATTTAACAGATGAAAGCGCAATGAGACCCATTGCTAAAATTATTCAGCTATTAGTATTTTCCCATTTCAAAAAAACAAAAAACAACATTTTTCTTTCCGAAGAAAACCTGCAGGATATTATTGAGACTTCTTTTGACTGGCTTATAAATGACACAAAAGTGGCCACGAAAGCTTATTCAATAAGAACTTTATATGTTTTGGGAAATCAGTATGACTGGATTCATCCCGAACTTCAGATCATCCTGAGCAAAGATTATGCAAACCATTCTGCTGCTTACAAAGCAGTGGCACGGGAAGTTTTGAAGAAAATAAAATAGCATTTTCCAATTCAATCATTTAAAAGTATCTTTGCGCCAATAAACTTTCAACACAATGAATTATTTTTCTTCTGATTTTAAATTAGGAATTCTGGGAGGCGGACAATTAGGAAAAATGCTGTTATTCGACACCAGAAAATTTGACATACAAACTTACGTTTTAGATCCAAGTGACGAAGCACCTTCCCGTATGGCGTGCAATCAGTTTTTTAAAGGAGATTTAATGGATTTTGAAACGGTTTATAATTTTGGAAAAAAGGTTGATGTACTTACTTTCGAAATTGAATTGGTCAATCTTGAAGCCTTAGAAAAACTGGAAAGCGAAGGTCTAAAAGTCTATCCTTCTCCTAAAACATTAAGAAAAATTCAAAATAAAGGAACACAAAAAGATTTTTATACTCAAAACAATATTCCTACTGCACCTTACAAGCGTTTTCCTGATTTAAAAAGTCTGGTGGTAGCACTTTTAGATGCTAAAGTAAAAATGCCTTTTGTCTGGAAATGCACTGAATTTGGATACGACGGAAATGGCGTAAAAATCATTCGTGAAATGGCGGATCTGGATAATCTTGCCACTGTAGAATGTATTGCCGAAGAAATGATTCCGTTCAAGAACGAATTGGCAGTCATTGTTTGTCGCAATCCTTCGGGCGAAATCAAAACCTACCCAGTGGTCGAAATGGAATTTCATCCCGAAGCCAATCAGGTAGAATATGTTATTTGTCCAGCCCGAATAGACGAAAAAGTCGCCGAAAAAGCAAGAGCAATTGCCCTGAATGTGTCTAAAAATTTCAACCATGTGGGACTGTTAGCTGTAGAAATGTTTCAGACTCAGGACGATGAAGTTATTGTAAACGAAGTGGCTCCGCGTCCTCACAATTCAGGTCACTATTCTATTGAAGCCAGTTATACTTCGCAGTTTGAAAACCATTTACGTGCTATTTTAGATTTACCTTTAGGAAAAACGGACAGTAAAGTGGCCGGAATTATGGTAAATTTAGTAGGCGAAGAAGGTTTCTCCGGAAATGTTGTTTATCAGAATATCGAAAAAATATTAGGATGGAATGGCGTAACACCACACATTTACGGTAAAAAAGAAACACGCCCGTTTAGAAAAATGGGACACGTAACTATTGTAAATGAAAACATGGCTGAAGCAAGAAAAATTGCCGAGGATGTAAAGAATACCATTAGAGTAATTTCAAAATAATTAAAAAATTTAAAGATTGAAAAATTTAAAGATTGTGATATAATAATTTTTAAATCTTTCAATCATTTAATCTTTAAATAAAATATAATGAGCAAAGTAGCCGTAATCATGGGAAGTATCTCTGACATGCCAGTCATGCAGGATGCGATTAACATATTAAAAGAATTTGGAATCGAAACAGAAGTTGATATTGTTTCAGCTCACAGAACTCCGGAAAAATTATTCGATTTCAGCAATAATGCACATACACGTGGCATTTCGGTGATTATTGCAGGTGCCGGTGGCGCTGCACATTTACCAGGAATGGTTGCTTCTATGTCGCCACTTCCTGTAATTGGTGTTCCTGTAAAATCAAGTAATTCTATTGACGGCTGGGATTCTGTTTTATCAATTTTGCAAATGCCGGGCGGAGTTCCTGTAGCTACAGTTGCTTTAAACGGAGCTAAAAATGCTGGAATTCTTGCCGCACAAATCATCGGAAGTTCGAATACTGACGTATTAGACAAAATTGTTGCTTACAAATTAGGTTTGAAAGAAGCCGTTATTAAAGCTTCGGAAAGTTTAAAATAATTTTTTGCCAAAATAATTTTTAAAACCATTAAGACTTAATACATTTAACTCTTAATGGTTTTCTTTATTAATACAATATAATATTTTCAATAATTATGAATAACAAAATAATGAGTGTCCTTACCCAACATTTCGACACCAAACACAACACCGCTCCTTTTTCGCAAATCAATATCGAAGATTATTTCCCTGCTTTTCAGGAAGCCATTGCTTTGGCAAAGGCCGAAATTGATACCATTGTAAAAAATCCGGAAGCACCAACTTTTGAAAACACCATTGAAGCTATGGACTATTCAGGTGCTATTCTGGATCGGCTGTCCAGTATCTTTTTTAATCTGAATTCGGCTGAAACCAATGACGAAATGCAAAAAATCGCACAGGAAGTTTCGCCTATGTTATCTGAATTCGGAAATGACATTACCTTAAACGCTGATTTGTTTGCACGTGTAAAAGCCGTTTACGAGCAAAAAGACACACTGAACTTAAGCACTGAACAAGCAACACTTTTAGATAAAAAATATAAAAGTTTTTCCCGCAACGGAGCCAATCTTCCTGAAGATAAAAAAGACCAATTACGAGAAATTGACAAACAATTATCGAAGTTGAGTTTGCAATTTGGCGAAAATGTTTTGGCTGAAACCAATGCTTTCGAATTGCATTTAACGGATGAAAATGATTTGGCGGGATTACCAGAAGGAACTATTGAAGCCGCTCGCTCATTGGCGAAAGCCCAGGAAAAAGAAGGTTGGATTTTCACCTTAGACCATCCAAGTTATCTTCCGTTTATGACTTATGCTGACAACAGAGAATTGCGTAAAAAAATGGCAATTGCTTTTGGTGCCAGAAGTTTTCAAGACAATGAATTCAACAATGAAGAAATTGTTTTGAAGATTGTAAAACTGCGTCAGCAAAGAGCTAATTTATTAGGTTATGCAACGCACGCTAATTTTGTTTTGGAAGAACGTATGGCCGAAAGTCCTGAAAAAGTAATGGCTTTTGAAAATGATTTATTGGCAAAAGCCAAACCAGCAGCACTAAAAGAATTCGAACAATTAACTGCTTTCGCAAAAGAATTAGACGGCATTGAGCAACTTGAAAAATGGGATGGTGCTTATTATTCAGAAAAATTAAAACAGCAATTATTTAATTTAGACGACGAAAAACTAAAACCATATTTCCAATTAGAAAAGGTTTTAAACGGAGCGTTTACCATTGCTGGAAAATTATACGGATTGACTTTTACCGAAGTATTTGATATTGACAAATACCACGAAGAAGTAATGACTTATGAAGTTACAGACGAAAACAACAACTTAATTTCCATCTTCTACGCCGATTTCTTCCCAAGAAAAGGAAAACGCAATGGTGCCTGGATGACTTCTTTTAAATCGCAATATGTAAAAGACGGCGTTAATGAAAGACCACATATTTCGAACGTTTGCAACTTTACAAAACCTACCGAAACCAAACCATCTTTATTAACTTTTAACGAAGTAACGACTTTGTTTCATGAATTTGGTCACGGATTACACGGTATGTTAGCTAACACGATTTACCCAAGTTTATCCGGAACTTCGGTCTTCTGGGACTTTGTAGAATTACCATCTCAAGTAATGGAAAACTGGTGCTACGAACCGGAAGCTCTGGCTTTATTCGCAACACATTACCAAACCGGAGAAGTAATTCCGCAGGAATATGTAGAAAAAATCAAAGAAAGTGCTAGTTTTCAAGAAGGGATGGCAACTTTACGCCAATTGAGTTTTGGTTTGTTAGATATGGCTTGGCACGGACAGGATCCAACAAATATTACTAATTTAAAAGATTTTGAAACCGAGCAATTTAAAAATACCCAATTGTATCCTGACGTTGTTGAAAATGCTATGAGTACAGCGTTCTCTCATATATTCCAGGGTGGCTATTCTTCCGGATATTACAGTTACAAATGGGCCGAAGTTTTAGATGCTGATGCTTTTGAATATTTCAAAGAAAATGGCATTTTCAACAAAGAGGTCGCTACCAAATTCAAAGACAATGTATTGTCTAAAGGTGGCACTGAACATCCAATGACTTTGTACAAACGTTTTAGAGGTCAGGAACCAAAACCAGATGCTTTGTTAAAAAGAGCAGGATTGATTTAGATTTCAGATATAAGATTTCAAATACAAACCGAAGTAGTGATGCTTCGGTTTTTTTTATTTCAAAAACTCCCTGAAATTATCGGCAGTCACGATAGTAAAACTACCTTTATAATTATCTGAAAAAGGTTTGGGTAGTTTGGCTTTTTTTACTTTCCATTTAATTTCAAAAGCATTTACTTCGTCAGCAACAACTTCTATATAATCTACTTCTTGCTGTTGGGTGGTTCGCCAAAAATACGGTTTGGCATTTCTGTTTTCATAACTCAACAATTTCATTCTTTCGGAAATTAAAAAATTTTCCCAAAGTGCTCCTTTGTCCTGACGGAATTCTAAAAAATTAAAATTCCCAATCAACATATTTCGAACACCATTGTCATAAAAATAGATTTTTTTATTGGCTTTAATTTCATTTCGATGATTGCGACTAAAGCTGTTTAATCTAAAAATCACAAAACTTTTTTCAAGCAAATCAATATAATTACTGACCGTATTTTTATCTACACCTACCAGTTGGGCAATTTCATTATAACTCACCTCACTTCCAATTTGAAAAGCCAAAGCCTGCAAAATTTTCTCTAAAACTTCTGATTTTCGAATCCCGGCTAAACTCAAAATATCTTTATACAAATAACTCGATACGAGATTTTTCAGAATTTCATATTCGTTCCCTAAATTATTAATCACATCAGGATACATTCCGTATAACAAGCGTAATTCCAATTGCTGTTGGGCTTTCATGTAACCCATATTTTTCTCGAATTCGTTCCAGGAAATTGGATACAAATGATATTCAAATTTTCGACCTGTAAGTGGTTCCTGAGTAACATGATTAATATCAAAAGCCGAAGAACCACTCACGATAACCTGAACATCTTTAATTTGATCTACGATGATTTTTAATTTCAAACCAATATTAGGAATGCGCTGTACTTCATCTATAAAAACATATTTATTATCACCAATAATATTCTTAAGCGTTTCAGTATTAGCATTCGATAAGGTTTCAACCACAACAGAGTCATCTCCATCAAGAAACAAAAAAGGAATCCCCTTCAACAAATTTTTAACGAGAGTTGTTTTCCCCACCTGACGTGGACCAACAAGCACAATTACCTTTCCTTTATTGAGTCTTTCGGTTATGTTTGATAGTAGAAATCGATTTATCATCTCCGTATAATTTTCAACAAAGATACATAAAAAACACTATATTCACCAATTTAAAGTGTTTTTCAGTGAACATATTCACCAATTTAATGTTGTTTTTGGTGATTATAATCACCAATATTAGCATTTTTAAAACAAAACCACCATCAACCACCACAAAATCGGCACACTTTCAACCCAAAAAGAAGAATAATACTTAGATCGTTTTTCATTGGAAAAAACTAAAAACAACGACAATATCACTACTAAAGCCAAGTTCACCCACAGTTGTTTTTCGATAAAATTATTTTTAAAAAGCTCTAAAAAATAAAAAGGAATCAGTAACAACAAACCTAACAATTTAGTTCGCTTTACTCCTATTTGCTGCGGAACGGTTTTAAGATGCGGATCGTCATTGGCCAAATCAATGATTTCGAAAACTAATATCAAATCAAAAACCAATATAAAACGCTGGATGCATTTGATGAAGAAATCCAAACCTAAATTCTGATGTGCATTGACCAATGGCAACATCAAAGTGACTCCTACCCAGCACAGCGAAACAATATAAATTTTTACACCAGCCCAGTTACGGGCATTTTTTCGATTAGGAAAAAAAGGCAGCGTGTACAAAAGAGTCATAATCAAAACACCTACAGCAACAGCTTGAGTCACCAACTGCAATTGGAAGAAATAAAAGCCAACCGCCAAAAACGAAAAAAAGCTCAAACCGGCAATTAGTTTCAACTCATTGCGCATCATTCTTTTTTTGGCTCTGGCCAAAGCATCGTATTTCACGAAGTTATACCCCACAATAGTTCCAAAAAAAGCAAATAAAGCTATGGGTTCATCATACGGAATAGCAAACATAAATTGGGTCATTCGTACCAAAGCATAAACCGACAAAGCCACATGAATACTGGATTTGAGGTAAAAATCAAAAAGGGCCTGAATACGAATCATCTAACAAAAATAAACATTTAGTCAGAATATTTACAAAATCCTTTTATTCAAATAAAATGAATCCTAAAAAACAATGATTTAAAACGGAATTATGTTTATTTTTGCGCCACGAAAAAACAAACTTTTTTATAGCTACAGGAAAGGAGCATAAACTTAAATTTGTTATCCTACAAATTCTGATTTATGTGAAATAAAATTCAACGTCTCCAAAATGTAATTATTAAATAAGGAGTTAATTCCATTTTCCGATTTAAAACAGATATTTATCTACAAATGAAAACAGACGCTTTTGCTCTAAGACACATAGGCCCGGAGGAATCCGACCTACAACAGATGTTAAAAACAATTGGAGTTGATTCCATAGAACAACTCATCTATGAGACACTTCCAGATGACATTCGTCTAAAAGCACCTCTAAATTTAGATCCTGAAATGACCGAATATGAGTATTTAAAACATATTACTCTTTTAGGAAATAAAAATAAAATGTTCAAAACCTACATTGGTTTAGGGTACAACCAGGCTATTGTTCCGGCTGTTATTCAACGAAATGTTTTTGAAAACCCGGGTTGGTACACAGCTTACACGCCTTATCAGGCAGAAATTGCCCAAGGTCGTCTGGAAGCTATTTTGAATTTCCAAACCATGGTTATTGAATTAACCGGAATGGAAATCGCTAATGCATCTCTTCTTGACGAAGGAACTGCTGCCGCTGAAGCCATGGCTTTATTATTTGACGTAAGAACCAGAGAACAAAAGAAAGCCAATGTTTGTAAATTCTTCGTTTCTGAAGAAATTTTACCCCAAACATTATCTGTTTTACAAACGCGTTCTACTCCAATAGGCGTAGAATTAGTAGTTGGAAATCACGAAGATTTTGACTTTTCTGAAGAATTCTACGGAGCTATTTTACAATACCCGGGTAAATTTGGACAAGTAAATGATTATACTGATTTTATTGCAAAAGCTGCCGAAAACAATATCAAAGTAGCCGTTGCTGCTGATATTTTAAGTTTAGCTAAATTAACGCCTCCGGGAGAAATGGGTGCTGCGGTGGTTCTTGGAACTACGCAACGTTTCGGAATTCCGTTGGGTTATGGTGGTCCTCATGCGGCTTACTTTGCTACTAAAGACGAATACAAACGTTCGATGCCAGGCAGAATTATCGGAGTTACCGTAGACACTAATGGTAACCGTGCTTTGCGTATGGCATTACAAACACGTGAACAACACATCAAACGTGATAAAGCAACCTCAAACATTTGTACAGCTCAGGTTTTATTATCGGTAATGGCGAGTATGTATGCGGTTTATCACGGACCAAGAGGTTTAAGATATATTGCTAACAAAGTACATGCTTCGGCAGTGACTTTGACAAATACTTTAGCCAAATTAGGTTTCGAACAAACCAATACTGCTTTCTTTGACACCATTGTAATCAAAGCAGATGCTAAAAAAGTAAGAGAAATTGCGGAAGCTAACGAAGTGAATTTCTTTTATCCAAATGAAAATTCAGTTTCTATTTCATTGAATGAAACAATAGGTTTTGCTGATTTGAATAAAGTAGTTTCTATTTTTGCTGCTGCAAAAGGATTAGCTACCATCAGAATTGATGAATTATCAAATACAAATCATTTTCCTGAAAGTCTGGTAAGAACTTCAACATTCTTACAACACGAAGTATTCAACAAATACCATTCTGAAACCGCTTTGATGCGTTACATCAAAATGTTAGAGCGCAAAGATTTAGCCTTAAATCACTCGATGATTTCCTTAGGTTCTTGTACGATGAAATTGAATGCTGCAGCCGAAATGTTGCCATTAAGTGCTCCAAGCTGGAACAGTATTCACCCATTTGCGCCTTTAGATCAAGCACAAGGATACCAGGAGATGCTTACTAAACTGGAAGAATACTTAAACGAAATTACCGGTTTTGCGGCTACTACTTTACAACCTAACTCTGGTGCTCAGGGAGAATATGCCGGTTTAATGGTTATCCAGGCTTATCATGAATCTCGTGGTGACCACCACAGAAACATTGCTTTAATTCCTTCATCAGCTCATGGAACCAATCCTGCTTCTGCGGCAATGGCAGGAATGAAAGTGGTCGTTACAAAAACCCTTGAAAACGGAAACATTGACGTTGAAGATTTACGTGAAAAAGCCATTTTACACAAAGACAATTTATCTTGCGTTATGATTACGTATCCATCCACTCACGGAGTTTACGAAAGTGCTATTAAAGAAATTACTCAAATCATTCACGATAACGGCGGACAGGTTTATATGGATGGTGCGAACATGAATGCACAAGTAGGATTGACGAATCCAGCAACTATTGGCGCTGACGTTTGTCACCTGAACTTACACAAAACATTCGCTATCCCTCACGGTGGTGGTGGACCAGGTGTAGGACCAATTTGTGTGGCACCTCAATTAGCTCCGTTCTTACCAACTAATCCAGTAGTAGCCACCGGAGGAGAAAATGCCATTACAGCTATTTCTGCAGCACCATGGGGTTCCGCTTTAGTTTGTTTGATTTCTTACGGATATATTAGAATGTTAGGTGCTGAAGGTTTAAAATCGGCTACAGAACACGCTATCCTGAATGCAAATTATATCAAAGAAAAATTAAGCGGTCATTACGACACTTTATATTCCGGAGAAATGGGTCGTGCAGCACACGAAATGATTTTAGAATGCCGTCCGTTCAAACAAAAAGGAATTGAAGTAACTGATATTGCTAAACGTTTGATGGATTATGGTTTCCACGCTCCTACTGTTTCTTTCCCGGTTGCCGGAACTTTAATGATTGAACCAACAGAGAGTGAAAACTTAGAAGAATTAGATCGTTTTTGCGGAGCGATGATATCAATCAGAAAAGAAATTGAAGCTGCTACGATTGAAGATAAAAACAATGTGTTGAAAAATGCACCGCATACTTTAGCCATGCTCACTAATGAGATTTGGGATTTCCCATACAGCCGTGAGGAAGCTGCATTCCCATTAGAATATATCGCTGAAAACAAATTCTGGCCTAGTGTTCGCAGAGCCGATGATGCTTTTGGAGACAGAAACTTAGTTTGTTCTTGTGCTCCTATTGAAGCGTATATGGAAAGCTAGTTCGAAAAATCATAATTAAAAAGGTGCCTCGTTTATTTCGGGGCATTTTTATAACTCACAGAAAATTATACAACTAAATATTTTTTATTCAAACAACTTTCTTAAATCAGAAATTAAAAGCAGCTGATTTTGAAAATTCTTTAAAAAATATCAGTAATTTTGCCAAATGTATAGCATTTACTATTTTCTCTTTGTTTTGAAAATATTAAATTATCGCTATTATTTTTAATGGAAACAGCCTAATGAAAATAAAAATAACTGGAACAGGAAGTTACATTCCCGAAAGAGTGATTTCCGACAAATACTTTGAACTTCATCAATTTTTAAATGAAGATGGAACACCTATCAAACAATCGAATGAAGTTATTATAAAAAAATTCAAAGCAATAACCGGAATTGAAGAGAGGCGTTATTCAGAAAGTCATTACAACACATCTGATCTGGCTTTTCTGGCTTCACAGAAAGCAATTAAAAATGCAGGAATCGATCCGGAAACCATTGATTATATCATTTTTGCTCACAATTTTGGCGATGTAAAATTTGGAAGTGTACAATCAGATATGATTCCAAGTTTAGCCAGTCGTGTGAAGCATAAATTACAGATTAAAAATCCAAAATGCGTGGCTTATGACCTTATTTTTGGTTGTCCCGGATGGGTTGAAGGGGTTTTACAAGCGAATGCTTTTATAAAATCCGGAATGGCAAAACGTTGTTTGGTTATAGGTGCTGAAACGCTTTCGAGAGTAGTAGACGATCACGACCGTGATTCGATGATTTATTCTGACGGTGCCGGAGCAACAATTATTGAAGCTTCTGATAACGAAACCGGAATGCTTTCGTATGAAACGGCCTCTTATACTGAAGAAGAAGCGGGATTTTTATTCTACGGAAAATCATACCACCCAGGCTTAGACCAAAATACCAAATACATCAAAATGTATGGTAGAAAAATTTATGAATTTGCGCTAAGCAACGTTCCTACTGCTATGAAAAGCTGTCTGGATAAAAGTGGTATTGCAATAGAAGACGTTAAAAAAATTCTGATTCATCAGGCTAATGAAAAAATGGATGAAGCTATCATTGACCGTTTTTACAAATTATATGATAAAACTGCTCCGGATAATATTATGCCTATGAGTATTCATGATTTAGGAAACAGTAGTGTAGCTACAGTTCCAACACTTTTTGATTTGATATTAAACGGACAAATTAAAGACCACGAAATCAACAAAGGAGATATCTTAATCTTCGCTTCAGTAGGAGCAGGAATGAACATCAATGCTTTTGTTTATAGATACTAATTTTTAGAATCAAATTATATTATAATAAAGTCCGCAACCTGAAATTATTTAAGTTGCGGATTTTTCATTAATTAGAAGCAAAAACATAAAAATTCAACCGCAAATTCGCAAATTATTTCATCCCTTAAGTGTTTTCTAATTTGCGAATTTGCGGTATAAAAAACACTATAGAAGCAATATATCTTCGTACATTTGCCGTTGCTATTATAACGCTGTAAACAATGTACGAAAAAACATTTCCTAATAAAAGATTCAGGCACACTTTAAATTTTTTAAAAAAACACGTTTCCGTTTCTGAAACCATTTTTGACTTAGGAGTTCCGAATCCATTTTCAAAAATAATGGAAGAAAACGGATATCAGGTGATAAACACTAAAGGAGAAGATTTAGACAAAGACCAAACGGCTTTACAAATGGAATCCTACACTGTTTTTACTGCTTTTGAAATTTTCGAACATTTATTAAATCCTTATACCGTTTTAGAAAATGTAACATGCGATAAGTTAGTAATTTCAATCCCTTTACGACTATGGTTTTCTCCTGCTTACAGAAGTAAAACTGATATGTGGGACAGACATTATCATGAATTTGAAGACTGGCAATTAGACTGGCTTTTAGAAAAAACTGGCTGGACAATCACAGCGAGAGAAAAATTCACTCATCCTGTAAAGAAATTAGGTTTTAGACCTTTATTACGTTATTTCACACCAAGATACTACATTGTTTTTGCTGAAAAATTGAATGATAAAAAGATTGAATGATTCAAAAATTGCCACAAATTATGTTATTGGAATTTACAATTCATAATTTATAATTCATAATTATCACAATGAACTACTACCTAGTTATTCCTGCTCACAACGAAGAAGAATTTATTGCCCTGACTTTAGAATCCTTGGTTTCGCAAACGCTTTTACCTAAAAAAGTGGTAATTGTGAATGATAATTCTACTGACCGAACTGCTGAAATTGTTTGGGCTTTCGCCAAAGAAAATCCGTTTATTACACTGGTAGAAAAAAAATCAAGCGCCATTCATTTACCCGGAAGCAAAGTAATTCAGGCATTTCAGAAAGGTTTTGAAACTCTGGATGAAGATTATGATGTTATTGTAAAATTAGACGCTGACTTAATTTTTCCCGCTAATTATTTCGAAACTATTACCAAACATTTTAATTCTGATCCAACTATCGGGATGGTGGGAGGATTTTGTTATATCGAAAAAAATGGCGACTGGGTTCTGGAAAACTTAACCGATAAAGATCACATTCGCGGTGCATTAAAAGCGTACCGAAAAGAAACTTTTAAACAAATTGGCGGTTTAAAACCACAGATGGGCTGGGACACTGTAGACGAATTACTTTGTAAATTCTATAATTGGAAAATTGTCACAGATGAAAGCTTACATGTAAAACACTTAAAACCTACCGGCGCTAATTATAACAAAACAGCCCGTTACAAACAAGGCGAAGCTTTCTACACTTTAGGTTACGGATTCTGGATTACAGCAATCGCTTCGGCAAAATTATCGTTTATGAAAAAGAGACCTTTATTGTTTTTTGATTATATCAATGGTTTTCTAAAAGCAAAATCAGAAAAAAAACCATTAATGGTTAATGCAGAACAAGCAAAATTTATTCGAAATTATCGCTTAAAAAAAATAAAAGAGAAGCTTTTCTAAACAAAAACCCGTAATTCATACCCCATAACTTATAACTAATTTCGTAAATTAGCCCATAATCAAAAAACTATGATGCTTATCCGCTATATATCACAACTAGGGAGATACTTCCTGATGTTGAAAGAAATTTTTAATAAACAGACTAAATGGTCTGTAATGCGCAATCTTATTTTTAAAGAAATAGACGATTTAATTATAGATTCACTTGGTATTGTTGCTTTTATTTCTTTTTTCGTTGGTGGAGTTGTTTCAATTCAGACAGCTTTAAATTTAACAAATCCTTTAATTCCAAAATACCTTATTGGTTTTGCAACCCGACAATCGGTAATTCTTGAATTTGCTCCTACTTTTATTTCGGTAATTATGGCCGGAAAAATGGGATCATTCATTACCTCCAGTATAGGAACTATGCGTGTTACGGAACAAATAGATGCTCTGGAAGTTATGGGAGTAAACTCTTTAAATTATTTAGTTTTCCCTAAAATCATCGCTTTATTATTATATCCGTTTGTCATTGGAATCAGTATGTTCTTAGGAATTTTTGGAGGATGGCTTGCCGGAGTTTACGGGGGTTTTACTACCAGTAATGATTTTATTACCGGTGCCCAAATGCAGTTTATTCCGTTTCATATTACTTATGCTTTTATAAAAACGTTCATTTTTGCAATGTTACTGGCAACCATACCATCGTTTCACGGCTATTATATGAAAGGTGGAGCATTAGAAGTAGGAAAAGCAAGTACCGTATCTTTTGTCTGGACATCAGTATCCATCATACTTTTTAATTATATACTAACTCAGTTGTTATTAGGATCATGATAGAAGTAAAAAACATAGAAAAATCATTTGGAGACAGCAAAATCCTTAAAGGAATAAGTACTGTTTTTGAAACAGGAAAAACGAACCTGATTATAGGGCAAAGTGGATCCGGAAAAACAGTTTTATTAAAAAGTTTATTAGGAATTCATCATCCTGAAGTTGGCACCATTGAGTTTGACGGCCGGATTTATTCGAATCTGGACGACGATGAAAAAAGAGAACTCCGAACTGAAATTGGAATGGTATTTCAGGGAAGTGCTCTGTTTGACTCCATGACAGTAGCAGAAAACGTAGCTTTTCCCCTCCGAATGTTCACCAATAACAGCAAAGCACAAATTAAAGAACGTGTGGATTTTGTTTTAAAAAGAGTTGCGCTGACAGATGCCCATAATAAATTACCTTCTGAAATTTCAGGCGGAATGCAAAAACGTGTAGCTATTGCCCGTGCCATTGTAAACAAGCCTAAATATTTATTTTGTGATGAGCCTAACTCGGGATTAGATCCCAATACATCCATATTAATTGACAACCTAATCAGGGAAATTACCGAGGAATACGACATTACCACTGTAATCAATACCCATGATATGAACTCAGTTATGGAAATAGGAGACAATATTGTTTTCTTAAAAAATGGACTTAAAGAATGGCAGGGGAATAAAGAAGAGATTTTTAAAACCGATAATCAGGCAGTTGTAGACTTTGTCTATTCTTCTAATTTATTTAAAAAAGTAAGAGAAGCGTATTTAAAAGAATAGCTCTTTTAAAAATTACGATTATAAAATCCTAAATTCCAATTATAAAATATAGTTGAATTTGGGATTTTTATTTTAAAATTTATTTTTAATTGGTGTTTTTAATCAACTCCACCTCAGCATTTGGGTTGAATAAATATAGCTTTCCGGAACTAATTTCTAAGCATTCAAAGCGCTTGGTACGCACCGCTATTTTCTTAAAAACCTTTCCGTTTTTAATTCGGAAAACACTGCCGTAAGGAATTTCAAAAACATAATTCTTATCGTTTTGGGGATCAAATTGTTTCAAAGCCAGTGATAAAGTGGTATCGGTATCACTACTAGCGCTTGGATTTCTAAAATGTCTTGCTAATAAAGGTAGTAATTGATTGGGAAAAATTTCAGGTCGAATGTAAGGAACCATCAGTTGCTGAAAAACATACTTCCATTCGTTTCCATGTGGTTTGATGTTGCGACCAAATTTTTCAAAAGCCACTAAATGCGCAATTTCATGAATAAGCGTAATTAAAAAACGGTATTTATTCAAACTTCCGTTTACGGTAATTTCATGTTTTCCGTTCACCGCTTTTCTATAATCACCATGACGTGTCAGGCGCTCGTTAACAATTTTTAAATGTACTCTGTTTTCTACAATCAACTCAAATACGGGTTTGACTGCATGTTCCGGAATATATTTAGCTAATGTATCGCTCAATTTTTTTTAAGTTATGGGTTGTGAGTTATCAGTTATGGGTTATCAGTAAAATTCAAACAATAAATACTATAAAAAAATTAATCAAATCTCACTTAACTCTTAACGTTTAACTTATAACTTCTTTAAGGATTAGTTGTTGAAACTTCTAATACTTTTCCGTTAAAATAGTTATTTCCGTTTAGTGTAAAATCATAAATATAATTTGCCATTCCTGCTGCCGAAATAGATGCCTGATAACCTGGGAAAGCTTCTTCTAGCATTTCTGTCTGAACTGCTCCAAGTGCCAAAACATTAAAAGCAATACCACGTTCTTTGTACTCTTCGGCTAATAATTCCGAAAGCGTAATCACTGCTCCTTTACTGGAACTATAAGCGGCAAGACCTGCAAATTTCAAACTTCCCTGAACACCTCCCATAGAACTGATAGTAACCACATGGCTTCCTTTTTGCAAAAACGGAATACAAATGCGAGTCAAATTTGCAACAGCAAAAACATTGACTTTATATACATTTTCAAAATCAGTTTGAGTTAGAGTTTCGAAGGGTTTACAAATTAAACTACCTGCATTATGAACCACAGCATCTACTTGTTTCCAGGTGGAAGAAAGAAATTGTTCTACTTGCGCTAAATCGGATTCGTTTGCTAAATCTACTGAAAGGCAAGTAATATTTTCATTTGCAATTAATTCCTGAGGTATTTTTCTCGAAATGGCCAAAACCTGATGTCCTGCATTGGCGAACTTTAAAGCCAATTCAAATCCGATTCCTCTGCTGGTTCCTGTGATAATAATTTTCTTCATGCCACAAAAATAAACAAAATCAATGAACCTATTCAGATTCCTTTTCTTCTAATGCCATTTTGTTATAAAAGTACTTTTTGTACACTTTATAGCCTTGCAATCCAGACATACAAACAAAGAAAACAGGAATAATTACAGGTATCATATAATCGGTTAAAAAGGCAATTTGCTTATGAATTTTATCCAAAAAATAAATGATAAACAGCATTCCAAAGAAAACACCCACCATAGTTCCTCCTACATAATAAAATTTCAATCGCTTATAAATACTGATATAATTGCCATTAAGAAAATACAGGTTCCAAGCCAGCCAAAAAGGAATTTGCAAAAAATTAAAACAGCTCAAGAAAACACCCACTGCAAAAACAGGCCATTGCAAATAGGCATCTAAATAGCCCTCACCATGAACTGTGTGCGATGATTTTTGGTGAAAAATAAAAGCAACAACCAACAAAAAGAATACTCCAAAAACCTCAATCCCTTTCATGAGCTTTTTATTCTGAACCAATTGATGCGCAAATATTAAAGTGTAATAGGCAACAAAAGCTTCTATGCAAATAACTCCTAAAATATAAAAAACTAAAGGTTCCAAGCCTAATTTAGAATACACTTCAAGCCCAACAATATTAAGATAACCCAATGGTAAGGAACCTAAAAAGCTAACTATAAATCCAACCGCAATATTTTGAATTATCTTCATCATTAGAAATTGACAATTTTTTGACTTTGCGCCAAATGCATTCGATATTCTTTCATTCCTTCTTTATGTGATAAAAACGGAACGCCTTTTTTGTTATTCAACAAACTAATTTCATACATATAGGTAATATGTCGGGCTAATTCTTTCCAGGCAAAAAATACCGAATGAGCAGGATCATAAATATGTGTAGGCTCACTGGCAGCACCGTTCAACTCCACAATAGCAAAGTTTTTACCCGATTCTAATTCTTCCATAGTAGTATACATTACATCTAATCTTCCAAAAAAGAATTCTGGTATTTGTACACAAATAGCATCAATAGTAGCTTCTAATTTTGGAGAAATCCAATGGCTTCCATCGATAAATTTGGCCCCACGGGCATGATTACCATAAGGAACTAAATTGCGCTTCTCTCCTATTTTTAAAACCTCTAAAAGCTGGGTTCCATATTCTTTTTGCAAAGTAGCTAATTGCAATTCGAATCGTGGATTCTTTTTTATTAAAGTTTCAATCGTTGAGATTCCATCGCCTACTACGATTAAAAATTCCTTAGAAACAATTCCAGTAATTCTGCCTTTATTTTCATTGGGATAACGCACATAAAAAATCCCGATTTCATTTTCATACGGAATCAAATCCTGTAATAAAAAATCAAAATTAGCTTTTTGGGCATATTGATTCAACTCGGTAATATTGTTGATTTTTTTCACGCCGGAACCGCGTAAACCTATATCAGGTTTTGCTATAAATGGAAATTGAATTCCTGATTCTTCTATTAAAATTTGAATTTCTGCTAAAGAAGTTCCTTCTTTTACCAATTCGGTTTTAGGATAATATTGTTGTGGAATTAAATTATAGATGGCTTTTTTAGATTCCATAATAAACCCTCCATTTTTTATACTCGGATTGGATGCATTAAAGAAAAAAAGCGATTTGGCTCTAATGGCATAATAGCCCCAAAGAAAGTAAATAGGAATATAAACCACTTGAAAAGGCCAATATTCCCAATGAAAAATTTTATGCAGCAGTAATTTCATTCTCTTAATTCTTAACAATCCTACAATATTAAACAATGATAAATGAAGTGGTAAAATCTTCATTGGTAAGCAAGTCATAATGCACAATTGCTACTTTATTTTTTTCAATTATCGATTGGGTAATACTCAAAGTTTTAGTTTCTCCATTGCGATTAATCACCAAACCGTTTTCGGTATTTTCCTCATCGGCATACCGATGAAATTGGTACATATCTGATTCCGAAAGTAATCCTTTGTTTTCTAAAAACGCATAAAACAAATCGGCTCTTTCTTTTCTAATTTGGCTGGAATACAAAGTTGATGACGACCAAATATGTTTTTCAGTGCTATCCAAAACTAACTTTTCTTTTTCTGTTCCATTCCAGCGTAGCTGAAACAACTGATTATTTTGAAATAAAACCAAAGTAAAAGGTTCGATGTTTTCTAAATTTATCAGTTCCCAAAAATCTTTTGGCGAATTTTCGCTAATCAATTCTAAAACAATCAATCCGCGACTTTTTCTGTAAAAGGATTTTTGTTTGTGTTTTTCTTCTGCACCATTCAATAAAACGAGTACCGTTCCGGTTTCATCTACAATATACCAGGTGCCACCTGCTTTTGGGTCTTTTGGAAAAATAACATTCTTTCCATTTACGGTATAGTTTCTTGGAGGAATGGCACTGGGTCTTATAATCTTCTCATCCCGATTAGATGTAATAAAAATTCTGCCATTACTATTTACAAAACTTACTGTACACATTTCTTTCTGAATTCGATAGTAGAACGGGCCACCCCAAAATTAGCATCTACATTTATATTTTCAAATTTTAAAACCGCGACTTTTATTAACGCCTGATGATGAATACAATGTTCTAAATTATAGAGCAATTCCCTAAAATAATTACTTTGAATCCTAATTTCCTCGCCTTCAATAAACTGCTGTAATTCGAGATTTTTGTTTTCATTTCTCAATCCGTTTTGGATAGCTAGAATTTGTGCTATAGCATATTCCATATCGGTTTGAATGCATTGATTGCGTTCCCTATGGTCATAATTAATTATTCCTGAATCCAATTGAGTTTCTAAACATTGAAGCATTTCTATAATGTGTCTGCAATGTTCGCCAATACTGGCATGGCTCAATTCAGGACATGGATTTGTAAATTCATCAGTTGACAATTGCCGTAACAAATTGACTAATTCATTTAAACTTTTATTTATGGATGGTAAAAGCATATTAGAATTTTAAATTCAACAAATTAGACCACTTACTTTTATCTTTATAAATTAAAACAATACAGCTTATCCAAACGAAAAGTGCTAACAGAAAAAGAGTCCCGCCATCGTTTTGGACTTCAATTCCCAAAACAAAAACATGAGAGACTACCGCCCCACTCATTAATCCAAACCCCAACAGCGCTCCAATCCAACTCGTTCGAGGCACTAGAATTAAAACGGCTGCAAGGAGTTCCAAAATTCCAGTTCCAATTCGTCCATAAGGTTCTACACCTAATTTCGAAAAAATATACACACTTTCAGGTGCAGCTGTAAATTTAAAATAGAGCGTTTGCCATAAAATTACAGCGACAACTACACGCAATACCCAAATAACTACTGAAGTTTTCACGACTACTTTATTAAAGATTTTGCAGCAGCAACCAATAAATCATTCGAAATACGATGCTTATAATCTGGCGTAATGTGCTCAAATTCAATTTCGCTATCTAAATTTACAATAAAAACCGAAGGAACAGGCAAGAAATGATTATTAATACCATCAGAACCTTTGTTCAAAATGGATTTGTATTTATCCGGTGCCTGAAAAGCAATTCCCATAGCTTTTGCCAGATCTCCATTACTGTCAGACAACAAAAGATAATTTACTTTATCTTTTTCTTCAGTCACTTTTAAGTTTTTTGGAGCATCAGGACTTATAGCAACAATTTGGTATCCTAAATCCAATAACTCTTTTTCAGCTTCGCCCAAAGCTGCCAAATGCAAATTACAATACGGACACCAACCACCACGATAAAAAACCAAAATGGTTCTTTTTTTATCCAAAACCGATTTTAAAGAAACGGCATTGCCATCAATTGATTTTAAAGTGCTATTAGGAATTTTTTCTCCTATTAATAAAGGTGCAATATCGGTTGCTCCTTGTGGCAAACTGCTTTGAGCATTCCCTGCAAAACCGATCACTAACAAAACTAAGCTGATTATTTTTTTCATGATATCATTTTTATTTAATGTAAAGGTAATATCGTTTTGAACTGCGTATTGTCGGCTAGTTTACAGTTCGATTAAAAAACTACAATTTCCTGATATCAGTAATCACTATTTCTCTTCTATTATACAGTAACATTCCCTGAGACTCCATTTCATTGAGCAATTGGGTTGCCGTTTGTCTGGAAGTACATATAATCTGAGCGATGTCATTTTGAGTAAGATAATTTTCAAGAGTCACTACATTTCCTTCCTGCTTACCTTCTTTCTCTGCCCAATCTTTTAGAAACTGATACAATCTGGTTTTAGCATCTTTGGAAACCAAATTAGCATAACTATTTTTAATGCGTTTCATTTTTAAACCAACAAATTTGGTATAAGAAAGCGCTAAAGAAGGATGCTGAAGTAATAAATTTTCAAAATCAGACATTAGAAAACTACAAATTACTACATCATCAGAGAGTACTTTGGCATATTCATTAGATTCAAAATCATTTTCTAAAGTCAATTCGCCAAACAAATCTCCTTTTTGAATAATATCTTTTAGGATCTCATTGCCTTCTTCATCAACGGCAACAATTTTGATATTTCCTTTTTTAAGCAAAAATATTCTCGGTACATCTGATGAAGAGAAATAAATAATTTCTCCCTTACTGGCTTTCTTGAAACCTGTAATGATACACAATTGCTTGATTTGGGCAAAACTCAAAGTCCGAAACAACTTATGATCACGCAGGTACCAATATTTTAAATCTTCATACATAAAAGACAACTTTGGGATAAAAATAATTGATATTTCAAGAAGTTAATGTCCGCGAGATGACAATTCGTTGAATTTCTGATGTACCTTCATAAATCTGGGTAATTTTTGCATCGCGCATCATACGTTCCACATGATATTCAGACACATACCCATTTCCACCATGAATTTGTACGGCTTCAATCGTTACATCCATAGCGGTTTGAGAAGCATATAATTTAGCCATCGCTCCGGATTGGGTAATATCCTTTCCTTCGTCTTTTTCGGAAGCCGCTTTCAAACAAAGCATTTTGGCAGCCATGATTTGAGTAGCCATATCAGCCAACTTAAATGCGATAGCCTGATGTTGAAAAATTTCTTTCCCAAAAGATTCACGCACATGCGAATATTTCAAGGCTAATTCATAAGCTCCTGTAGCAATTCCTAAAGCTTGAGAAGCAATACCAATCCGACCACCGTTTAAAACTGCCATCGCAAAGTGAAAACCAAAACCATCCTCTCCTATCCTGTTTTCTTTTGGAATTTTAACATCATTAAAATGTAAAGAATGTGTATCTGAACCACGAATTCCCATTTTCTTTTCTTTAGGACCAATGGTAAAACCTTTCCATCCTTTCTCTACCAGAAATGCATTGATTCCTTTATGTCCTTTTTCGGGATTCGTTTGCGCCATAACAATATAGGTAGAAGCGGTTGAACCATTAGTAATCCAATTTTTTGTTCCGTTTAACAAATAATAATCTCCTTTATCAATGGCTGTTGTTTTTTGCGAAGTAGCATCAGAACCTGCATTAGGCTCCGAAAGACAAAAAGCACCAATAATATCCCCTTTGGCCAGCGGAACTAAATATTTTTGTTTTTGCTCTTCACTGCAATATTTTTCCATGCCCGCACAAACTAAAGAATTGTTTACGGACATAATCACCGCAGCCGAAGCATCCACTTTTGCAATTTCACTAAGCACTAAAACATAAGACACATTGTCCATGCCCGAACCACCATATTTAGGATCAACCATCATTCCCAGAAAACCCAATTCGGCCATTTTTTTTACCTGATCGGTTGGGAATTTAGAAAACTCATCTCTTTCTATAACTCCTGGCAATAATTCGTTTTGTGCAAAATCCCTGGCAGCTTGCTGAATCATTTTTTGTTCTTCGGTCAAATTAAAATCCATAACAACACTTTTTATAAACAGCTATTTCAATCGGTTTTGAAAAACTATTTGGGTCCAAAAAATATTTTAATATTCAACACCTAATCTTCGTTTATTGATTTTGTGTTTTCTAAATTTACTTACTTTTATTTAAAAAATACAATTTAAGTTTTTAATATTTTAATTGCTTACGATTCTCTGTCGATGAAAAAAGTTTTCTACAATGTAATTGGTGTTATGTCAGGCACTTCGCTTGACGGAGTTGATCTAGCTCACATCCATTTTGAAATAAAAAACAATCAATGGCATTTTAAAATTCTGGAGTGTGAAACCGTAGCTTACAGTAATGATTGGATTAATCAATTAAAAAGTGCTGTTGATTTCTCTACGAAAACATTAGAAAAACTAAACCGGAATTACACCCAACTGCTCTCTGAAATTATTGTTGATTTTATTGAAAAACACCAAATCAAAGATTTGGATGCTGTTTGTTCTCATGGTCATACCATTTTACACCAACCCCAAAACGGATTTACTCTTCAAATAGGAAATCTTCCGGAAATAGCCACTTTAACCCATCAAAAAGTCGTGTGCGACTTTAGAGTTCACGACGTACAATTAGGAGGACAAGGCGCTCCTTTAGTACCTATTGGCGATCGGATTTTATTTTCTAATTATGATTACTGCATGAATTTAGGTGGATTTTCGAATGTATCTTTCGAAGAAAATAATCAAAGAATTGCTTTCGACATCTCGCCAGTAAATACTGTTTTAAATTTTTATGCCAATCAATTGGGATTGAATTATGACGATAAAGGAATCATTTCGAAAACAGGAAAAATCAATAACCCATTATTTGAAGCCTTAAATCAATTGGATTTTTACCAACAACAACACCCAAAATCCTTGGGATTTGAATTTGTAAAAGAAACGGTTTTACCCATAATCGAAAGTTATGCAATTTCTATCGAAGACAAATTAAGAACTTTTACGGAACACATTGCTTTTCAAACAGCATTAGCTTTGCCTTCGAAAAGAGGAAGTATTCTAATTACAGGTGGAGGCGCTTATAATGATTTTCTAATTTCGAGAATTGAACATTATTTACCTGAAATGAAATTAATCATTCCTGAAAAGAAAATGCTGGAATATAAGGAAGCTTTGATTTTTGCTCTGCTTGGTATTTTAAAATTAAGAAACGAAATCAATACTCTGAGCAGTGTTACCGGTGCCCAAAAAGACCATAGCGCAGGATATATTTATCCTTAATAAACAAAAACTTAGTGTTATTTGTTTCGAATTTTATCCAATAGAATCGCAATTTTTATAATATCTTAGCGTTTCAATAACAAAGAAAAATTATATGAGTATATTGTTACAAGCAGATACCTTATCTGTTGCAGGTGAAAATTTAGCCGAAGCGGTTCCAGTTGAAAAAACCATATCGATCATCGAACTCCTAACCAGCGGAGGATTAGCAGGTCAAATAATAATGGCAGCATTATTCCTAATGCTTTTTGTTGCCTTGTACCTTTATTTCGAACGTCTGATGGCCATCAATGCAGCCTCAAAAATCGACACCAATTTCATGAGTCTTGTTAAAGATAACATTAAAAACGGACGTATTGACAATGCTAAAATGGCTTGTGCTCATTCTAAATCTCCTGTAGCTCGATTAATTGAAAAAGGAATTTCCAGAATTGGCAAACCTTTAAACGACATCAATACTGCTATTGAGAACGCCGGGAAACTGGAAATAAACAAATTGGAAAAGAATGTAAGTTTACTGGCTACTATTTCAGGTGCCGGACCTATGACAGGTTTCTTAGGAACAGTTGTCGGAATGATTCAGGCTTTCCACAAAATGGCTACTGCCGGTGGTCAGATTGAAGTTGGCGCACTTTCTGAAGGAATTTATACAGCAATGACCACTACTGTTGTTGGACTTGTAATAGGAATTATTGCTTATGTAGGTTACAACCACCTAGTAGTAAAAACCGATAAAATTGTACATCAAATGGAAGCCAATGCGGTTGACTTTTTAGACTTATTAAATGACCCTGCATAATTATGAATTTAAGAGGAAGAAATAAAGTTAGCGCCGAATTCAATATGTCATCCATGACAGATATAGTCTTTCTGTTATTGATATTTTTCATGCTGACCTCGACAATGGTAACCACTAATGCACTTGATTTAGTATTACCAAAAGCAAAAGGAAAAACGGACAGTAACAAAAATATTGCGGTAAGCATCAATAAAAAATTAGAGTTTTTTATTGACAAAGAAGCTGTTTCGGAAAACGAATTGGAGGCAAAATTATTAGCAATAGTTGCTGCTGACCAAAACAAAGCTATTATTCTAAGAGCTGAAGAAGGTGTCCCAATAGAAAAAGCAGTTAACGTTTTAGACATTGCAAACAGAAATCAAATTAAAGTTGTTTTAGCCGTAAGACCTAAATAATTCAACCTGGCTTTCAAGAAAAAACAGATTTATTCTACATGAAATATTTAGAAACAGAAGAAGAAAAAAAATCATTTGCTATCACAACTATCATTTTTGTGATACTATTTGTTTTGTTTTTATATCTCGGGCTTACTTCTTTAGATCCTCCACCAGAAAACGGAATAGCCATTAACTTTGGTACAACCGAATTTGGCAGCGGAAACATACAACCAACAGAAGCCATCCAATCAGCACCAAAAGCTACTGCGGCCAAACAAGCCACAGCCAGCAATGACGATGTATTATCGCAGGATATTGAAGAAGCGGTTGTAATGAAACAGGCTAAAAAAGTTCAGCCGACCAAACAAATCGCTAAAGAAGAGGTAAAAGAAAAACCCAAAGAAAGTCCAAAACCTTCCAAAAGCACTACGGATGCTTTATCAAGCTTAATTAATGGTCCAAAATCAGACGGAACAGCTAAAGGCGGTGAAGGAAACGATGATAAAGCCGGAGACAAAGGCAGTTTAAATGGCAACCCTTATGCAAACACTTACTATGGTTCAGGAAGCGGAAGCGGAACAGGAAGCGGTTGGGGATTAAATGGAAGAAAAATTAGCAGCCGGGGGAAAGTAGTTCAACAGTGTAACGAATTTGGTACCGTAGTAGTTCAAATTACCGTAAACCGTAATGGTAATGTAATTGCTGCTAAATACACTAAAGGAACTACTAATACTAATCCTTGTTTAATAGAACCGGCATTGGCTACAGCCAGAAAATACAAATGGCAGCCAGATGCTAATGCTCCGGAAACCCAAATAGGTTTCATCACAGTGAATTTCAAATTGGGTGAATAATATTGGAACAATTTTACATTAAAAAATGAATTATCAAGAAACTACAGCCTGGATGTTTAACCAACTTCCAATGTACCAATTACAGGGAGCTTCTGCATACAAAAAAGATTTAACAAACACCCATTTACTGATAAACCACCTTGGTAATCCCCATCAAAATTTAAAATTCATACACGTTGCGGGCACTAATGGAAAAGGTTCTACTTCGCACATGCTAGCTTCAATACTTCAAGAAGCAGGCTACAAAGTAGGTCTTTATACCTCTCCCCATTTAAAAGATTTTAGAGAACGTATTAAAATAAACGGAACAGAAATTACCGAGGTTTTTGTTTGTGATTTCATTAATTCCAACAAAACTTTTTTTGAAGCCAATGACATCAGTTTTTTCGAAATGAGCGTTGGATTAGCTTTTGCTTATTTTGCCAAAGAAAAAGTAGATATTGCCGTTATTGAAGTTGGTATGGGCGGAAGACTAGATGCCACCAACATCATCACTCCCCTAGCCTCTGTAATCACTAATATTGGCTTAGATCACACTCAATTTTTAGGAAACACTATAGAATTAATAGCCGCTGAAAAAGCTGGAATTATCAAAAAAGAAATCCCGGTTATTATTGGAGAATATACAGCCGAAACAAAAAGTGTTTTTTTGGATAAAGCCAAAGAAAATAATGCTGCAATCTATTTTGCTTCCGATTTAATTTCGAATAATTATCCATCAGATTTAATTGGTGATTATCAAATTCACAATAAAAAAACAGTACTTCAGACTATTAAAGTTCTGAATGAGCAAACTGATTTTAGCATTAATCAAGACAATATCGAATCAGGTTTATTAAACGTAGTTAAAAACACAGGACTTCTGGGAAGATGGCAACAACTCAATGAAAACCCAAAAGTAATTTGCGATACCGCACATAATAAAAACGGACTTGAGATTGTACTGAATCAAATTCAAAAAGAGAAATTTGAACAATTACACATTGTTTTAGGTGTTGTAAACGATAAAGATTTAGACGAAGTGCTTCCTTTATTTCCTAAAGACGCAATTTATTATTTCTGTAAGCCCGATATTCCCAGAGGACTTGATACTGCTATTTTAAAAGAAAAAGCAACGCAACACAACCTTAAAGGCGAAACATACTCTTCTGTTACAGAAGCTTACCATTCTGCTAAGGAATTTTCTACAGTTGATGACTTTATTTATGTTGGCGGAAGCACTTTTGTTGTTGCAGAAATTTTATAATTTTTTTACTTTTTTGCTTGCACATTCAAAAAAGCATTGTATATTTGCACTCGCAATCACAAACTGATAGCAACCTAATAAAACAGGGCGATTAGCTCAGCTGGTTCAGAGCACCTCGTTTACACCGAGGGGGTCGGGGGTTCGAACCCCTCATCGCCCAC
>NZ_JBPYCT010000012.1:0-159643 GCF_051846875.1 Flavobacterium sp. ARAG 55.4
ACTCTTTACTATATATTAATGATGAACATTTTTCTTGTAAGCACCATCCCCTAGCCCTGATAGCAGCGGAAACCCTTGTTTTCTGGCGTTCAGAAAACAAGATTGTAGCGAATAGCAGGAGAATGCTACATAAAAAAAACTCGCACTATATTATAGTACGAGCTTTATAGATTAAACTGTCTTTCGAATTATTTAGTAGAAAATTTAAAAGCGGTTTTTGTTTTATAGGTTTCTCCCGGGTTTAAAACCGTTGTCGGGAAATCTTTTTGGTTTGGAGAATCCGGATAATGCTGTGTTTCTAAACAAAGCCCTGTTCTGTGCGCATAGGTTTTCCCATCTCTTGTAGGCAATGTACCATCCAAGAAGTTTCCTGTATACAACTGGATTCCCGGTTCATCAGTATACACCTCCATAACTCTTCCGCTGGTTGGCTCATAAACTGAAGCCGCAAAACGAAATCCTTTGTCCTGATTGTTCAAAACCCAGCAGTGATCGTACCCTTTACCTCTTTTCAACTGTTCATTAGCTACTTCAATTTCTTTACCAATTGCTTTTGGTTTTCTGAAATCAAATGGTGTATTAGCCACATCTTCTAATTTCCCAGTTGGAATCAATGTTTCATCAACTGGAACTAATTTATCAGCGTCAATTGTTACTACGTTATCCAAAATTGTTTTTGTAAAATCACCTGAAAGATTAAAATAAGAGTGCTGCGTTAAATTCACAACGGTTTTCTTATCTGTAGTCGCTTCATACAACACCTCTAAGCTATTATCAGCAGTTAATGTATAGGTAACAAAAACAGTTAAATTTCCTGGAAATCCTTCCTCCATATCCTTGCTGACATATTTTAATTTCAAAGTAGCATTTTCACCGCCTTTAGCTTCTTCGGCAGTCCAAACTGCTTTATGAAAACCCATTGGACCACCATGCAAACTATTTGGTCCATCATTAGCAGTCAATTTATACTCTACTCCATCCAAAGAGAATTTAGCTTTTCCAATACGATTTCCGTATCTTCCGATTAGGGCACCAAAAAACGGATTATCCTTAGTATACTGTTCAAAATTATCAAATCCAAGCACCACATCTTCAGAAACACCGGCTTTATTAGGCACTTTTAAAGAAGTAATAATTCCGCCATAAGTCATAATATCCACTTCCATTCCTTTTTGATTTTTCAGTTTGTAGCTGTCAATCTTCTCCCCTTTGGCGGTAGTCCCGTACTCTGATTTCTCAATAGTAACACTGTCCTTTTGAACAACATTTTGTTCCTGATTTTCTTTCTTATCCCCTTTGCACTGAACAGAAAGTCCTGCTGTAGCAATAACAGCCAATCCAAGAACACAACTTTTTAATAATTTCATATTTTTTTATTTTATTGGTTAATAGAAAAATCATAAAGCCAAAAGCTAACTTAACTTCTGACTTTATGACTTGGTAAATTATTATTTAAAAAAGATTATAATCCCGTTTGAAACAAATGGTAATATGCTTCATTTGCATTTAATGTATCTTTAAAATTACGGATTTTAGTATCGTTATCAATAACAACTAATTCGATTCCGGCAATATCAGCAAAATCTTCCATGAACTCAGTAGTTACTGCTTGACTGTAAACAGTATGGTGCGCTCCACCAGCTAAAATCCAAGCTGTAGCAGCAATGTCTAAATTAGGTTTACAATCCCAAAGTACACGTGCAACCGGTAATTTTGGTAAATCAGCCATTGGTTTTACAGCAGTTACTTCGTTTACGATTAAACGGAAACGAGTTCCCATGTCTACTAAAGATACGTTGATAGCATCTCCGGCAGGTGAATTAAATACCAAACGAACAGGATCTTCTTTTCCACCAATTCCTAATGGGTGAATTTCGCAAGAAGGTTTTCCGTCAGTAATAGAAGGACAGATTTCCAACATATGAGAACCTAATACATATGATTTTTCAGGTGTAAAGTGGTATGTATAATCTTCCATAAAAGAAGTTCCTCCTTCAAGACCGATGTTCATTACTTTCATAACACGAACCATAGCAGCTGTTTTCCAGTCACCTTCTCCACCAAAACCGTAACCATCAGCCATTAAACGTTGTGTAGCAATACCCGGTAATTGTTTTAATTCTCCTAAGTTTTCAAAAGTATCCGTGAAAGCACCAAAACCACCTTCTTCTAAGAAAGCTCTTAAACCTAATTCGATTTTAGCAGCATCTAATAAGGATTGTCTTTGCTCTCCTCCTTTTTGTAATTTTGGAGCTAAATTGTATGATTCTTCATAAACTGCTACTAAAGCATCAACCTGCGCATCAGTAACCAATTTCATTTTATTAACAATATCAGAAGAGTCATATCCGTTTACAGACATTCCAAAACGAATTTGAGCCTCTACTTTATCTCCACAAGTTACAGCAACTTCACGCATGTTATCTCCAAAACGCGCTACTTTTAAGTTTTGCATTTCATCCCAACCTAAAGCTACTCTGGACCAGTTTCCTAATTTTTGCTGAACACGCACATCTTCCCAGTGACCTACAACCACTTTACGTTTTTTACGCATTCTTGACATGATGTAACCAAACTCTCTGTCTCCATGAGCTGATTGATTCAAGTTCATGAAATCCATATCGATTGAAGCCCATGGAATTTCAGCATTGTATTGTGTATGTAAGTGACATAATGGTTTTTTAAGAATACTTAAACCATTAATCCACATTTTAGCTGGCGAGAAAGTATGCATCCAAGCGATAATACCAATACAGTTTTTGTTTGTATTTGCTTCCAAACAAATATCTATGATTTCGCTAGGTGATTTTGCCACCGACTTGTAAACTACTTTTACAGGAACATGAGAAGAAGCATCAATTCCTTTTGCAATTTCCTGAGAATGCACAGCAACTTGTCTTAAAGTTTCTTCTCCATATAGGTTTTGGCTTCCAACTACAAACCAAACTTCTTTTTTTGAAATATCTATCATTTTTATTTATTTTATTATTTATTGCTATTTATTGTCCGTAATACGAATCTTTACCGTGTTTACGTTCGTAATGTTTTTTAATCAAAGAATCCTTCAATCTTGGAGCAGCCGGATTAATTTGCAACGTTAAGTATGCCATTTCAGCACAAACCTCTAATACTTTAGAGTTATAAACCGCTTTAGCTGCATTTTTTCCCCAGGCAAACGGACCATGATTTCCTAACAAAACCATTTCTACTTCTTCGTATGAAAGATTTTTCTCTTTGAAACAATCCAAGATTTGGATTCCAGTATTGTGCTCGTAGTTTCCTTCGATTAAGTTATCAGCCATTGGAGCAGCACAAGGAATATCAGCAGTTAAGTGATCTGCATGAGTAGTTCCAAAAATAGGTATATCTCTTTGTGCCTGAGACCATGCTACAGAGTAAGTGGCGTGTGTATGCGCAATTCCTCCAATATTTGGCCAATGCTTGTACAAATAAGCATGTGTTTTTGTATCAGAAGAAGGACGTTTGTCTCCTTCAATAATGTTATTATCAAAGTCAACAATTACGATATCTTCTGCTTTTAATTCTTCGTAAGGCACTCCGCTTGGTTTAATAGCGAAAACTCCATTCTCTCTATCAACAGCACTTACATTTCCAAATGTATATACCACTAAATTCAATTCGTTTAGTTGCATATTAGCTTCGTAACATTCTTGTTTTAACGCTTGGTATTTTGACATACTACTTAATTATTTTGTTATAGATTCTACAAATTGAGCCAATTCAGAATAAGAATCCATCAATTCATGGTATTTTTCAATTTTATCAGCTTGAGGGAAATATTCGCTTTCAAAATCACTTCCCATTTTCTTAGCCGCTTCAATTACGTTTGGATAAATTCCGGCAGCAACAGCAGCATAAATCGCAGCTCCTAAAGCCGGTGCCTGGTCAGAAGCGCAAACTTTAATTGGTTTATTCAATACATTTGCTAAAGTCTGCATGATAAAAGGTGATTTTCTGGCCACACCACCAATTCCAATCACACTATCAATACGAACCCCTTCTTCCTCAAAACGGTCTACAATTTTCTTAGAACCAAAACAAATTGAGTTGATTAAAGCTTTGAAAATATGTGGTGCTTTTGTTCCTAACGATAAATTAGTCATCGCACTTTTTAACCCTTGATTTGCATCCGGAGTTCTACGACCGTTAACCCAGTCCAAAGCCGTTGGAATACTTTCAGACAATGGAATAGCTTCGGCTTGTTCGGTTAAAGTTTTAATGAAATTAGATTCAACCTCCTCTTTTAATTGGGCTTTTTGCTCATCAGATAAAATAGCTGAATTGTACACCAAATTATCTAATGGCCAAGACAAAGTATCTTTGAACCAGGCCAAAACATCTCCAAAAGCAGATTGTCCCGCTTCAAGACCAATGTATCCCGGAATTACAGAACCATCCACTTGTCCACAAATACCTTTAACCGTTTTGCTTCCTACGTTTTCTTTAGCAGAAACAATAATATCACAAGTTGAAGTTCCCATTACACGAACCAAAGCATACTCGTCAATTTTAGCACCAACAGCTCCTGAATGTGCATCAAAAGTTCCAACAGCAATAATAGTATCAGTAGTCAACCCTAATCTTGTTGCCCATTCCTGATTTAAAGTTCCGGCAACCACATCTGATGTATAGGTTTCATCATATAATTTTCCTCTTAGCTGTGCTAAGTAAGGGTGCAATTTTTCTAAAAATTCTACTGGAGGCAAACCATTCCAGTCTTCGTGCCACATGGCTTTATGTCCTGCTGCACAACGGCTTCTTTTGAATGTTTTTAAATCTTTATCGTCAATTAACAAATAAGTCATTAAATCACAGTGCTCTAACCAGGTGTAAGCTGCATTTCTAACCGCTTCGTCCTCACGGGCAATATGTAAAATTTTTGCCCAAAACCACTCCGAAGAATAAATTCCTCCTTCGTATTTGGTGAAATCTTCACCTCCCCAAGTAGCGGCAAGTTCATTGATTTCATTCGCTTCATTAATAGCAGTGTGATCTTTCCACAAAACCATCATTGCATTTGGGTTTTCTGCAAATTCAGCTGTCAATGCTAATGGAGTTCCATCTGCTGTAACAGGTACAGGTGAAGATCCTGTAGTATCAATACAGATACTTTTTATCAAAGAAGGATCAACCTTACTTGCTGTTACAATATTTTTAATTGTGGATTCCAATCCTTCGATATGATCCAAAGGATGTTGACGGAATTGATTGATGGATGGATTACAATATTGTTTGTTTTTCCATCTCTTGTAATGACAAACATCTGAGGCCAATTCCTGCCCGTTTTCGGTATCAATTAATACGGCACGAACTGAATCTGATCCGTAATCCAAACCTATTACATAATTTTTCATCTTCATTTTTTAAAATATGGCTACAAAGATAGCACAAAATTACATGAAGTGTAACACTCACACTTCATATAATTTTATTAATTTTTGATTTATTTAGTTATATAAAAACTTTTTTTATGGGATTTTATTTTATCTTTAATTTCAATATTACAAAAGAATAGGCCGGTAAATTTACAGACGCTTTTTTTCCGTTTAATTTATACTCTTTTTCAACAGGAAGAATTTTGGTTGGCTCAGCCAGAGTATTATAATCATCAAGTTTATCATGAGTCAATACAATCAATTTTCCTTTAGACTCCACTCCTTTTCCTGACAAATTAATCGTAAGATCCTGAACTTTTCCAGAGGTATTAACGAGTTTTAAAATCAATTCATTAGTAGTAACATCTTTTGCAGCAGTTGCATACAGTTCATTTTGCCCTGTCAATGGTTTTCCATCTTTTGTAATTTCTAAAACATCTGTTCCTTTATTATTGGAATACATTTTTTGAACATAATAATTAGCTGTTCCATACGAATTCAAATTATCAAACCAAATCATATCCGGAGCCCATTGAAAAGCATCTACGTGAGCCATCAAAGGTGCATAAGAAGTTAAATGAACGATATCAGCATTACGCTCTAAACCGGTCATAAAGGCCGATTCAGAAAGTGCTGACAACCAATTATTCTCTTTTAAACCGTCTTCTACCCCTTTTGGGTGCGCTGCATATTCTCCGGCAAAAATCTTTGGTCCTTTTCTGTCGTAATTGTCATAACGTGCTGCATTTTCTTTAAACCACTCCGGATTTTTATAATAATGCTCATCAACAATTTCTGCATTCAATTTCTTCAATTCATCCCATCCGTAATCAAACATTGCTCCATCAGGCGAAGGTCCTGAACCTGAAACAATCGTTATGTTTGGGTATTTTTCTTTTATTGCTTTTGCAAAAACTTTATATCTTTCAATATATTGTGGTCCCCATTGCTCGTTTCCAACACCAATAAACTTAAGATTAAATGGTTTTGGATGTCCCATATCTGATCTTAATTTTCCCCATTTAGTAGTTACAGCACCATTAGCAAATTCAATCAAATCCAAAGCATCCTGAACATAAGGTTCTAATTCTTCCATTGGAACCAATTCTCCTGTATTGTACTGACAAGCAATTCCACAGCTTAAAATAGGCAACGGCTCTGCTCCTACATCTTCAGATAATTGAAAATATTCGAAAAAGCCTAAACCAAAAGACTGGAAATAATCAGGAGCTTGTTTATTCTTGAACTCCACATTCCATCTGTTAATCATGGTTTCTCTGTTTTCAACAGCACCAACGGTTTTTTTCCATTGGTATCTGTTGTCCAAGGTTCTTCCCTCGACGATACATCCGCCCGGAAAACGGATAAATCCCGGTTTTAAATCATATAATAACTGAACAATGTCTTTACGCAAACCATTTTTTCTGTTATTCCAGGTGTCCTGAGGAAATAAGGAAATCATATCCAAATCGATTGTTCCGGTTCCTTCAAATGTAATCTTCAACTGCGCTTTAGCTTCTGTTCCGGTAGCAATAATTTGGGCTGAATAATCTTTCCAACTTGTTGATGAAGGAACGATTGAAGTTTCTCCTAAAACATTTTTATTAGCGTCTATAAATTGGATAATTATTTTTTTGATAGCATTATTATGATTTGCCGCTTTTAAGGAAAGATTGTATTTCGCCTCTTTCTGAATTCCCATTCCTCTGAAGCCTTCATTAATAATTTGGTAGCCTTTATCATTGTTGATGATAATTCTGCAAAAATCAGGATTATTAGGATTTTCCGAAGTACGCATCGGAGTAGCAATACCCGATTCTTTATTAAAAGAATGCGTATTACTATTGGGTTGCAGCCATCCCATAAGAGGTGAATCAAAACCAAAAGTTCTGTTTTTAACCATTTCGGCATACAAACCTCCATCAGCAGCAAAATTGATATCTTCGAAAAAAACACCATACATTGTTGGTTGAATTTTGGTGATTGATTTAGTCAAATCAACTTCTAAATTTGTTCTTTGAGCAGTTACTAAAAAACTGCTCAGTAATAAACCACAAACAGTACTTTTTGTAATTAATTTGAATTTCATTTTTTAATTTTTCTTTTTATTCGTCGATAATTAAGATAGAAAACTTTACTTGATACTTTTAATTAAATTCGAATACGGGTTTACCGTTCTCATCAAATTTCAATTTCATCATTCTCGCATGACGATTAGGATCATAGAGCGGGTCTGCAATAATTTCTTTCAAGGGTCTTTTGTCTGTCGCTGGCACTACTTTTGGATTACCAACCGCTTTTTCGTAATCCCTTGCATGATATATTACTAAAGGTTCACCATTTTCATCAACTGTAAAAGAATTATGTCCAGGACCATAGATTTTTTTTGCTTCATTGGTTTTTAATACCGGATATCTGGATTTTTTCCATGAATTTCTATCGAGTAAATCTAAATTTTCATCTGCCTCCATCATCCCCATAGCGTAACAGGCACCTGTAGCGCTTGCCGAATAAGTAATGTAAATTTTCCCTTTGTTTTTAATAACTGCCGGACCTTCATTCACCCAAAATCCAATACGCTCCCAATCATAATCTGGAGTCGTCAGCATAAACTGAACTGTTTTTAGTTTTACAGGTGATTCCATTTCGGCTAAATACAAATTAGAAGCCGCAAACTGTCCTCCCGTTTTTTCTGCCCAACAGAAATAACGTTTATTGTTATGCTCAAAAACAGTACCGTCCAGAGAAAAATCGGTAAAGCTTTTTGGATCAGCATCAGCTGCCTGCATTTGTCCCAGCTCAATCCATTTGTCATGCAAAGGATCCTGACCGGTACATTCCAAAACATAGGGTCTTAATTTCCAAATATCTTCTTCCTCACTTGCTGCAAAATACACGTACCATTTATCATCCAAATAATGAATTTCCGGAGCCCAGACATGGCGACTCATTGGTCCGCTTTTATGTTTTTCCCAAACTCTAAAGGTTTCAGCATTTTGAAGTTCCTCAATAGATTTGGCACGTCTTAACTCTATGGCATCATAAGTGGGTATTGACCCTGTAAAATAGTAATAGCCATCCGTATGTTTGTAGATAAACGGATCTGCTCTTTGCAATACAATCGGTTTGTTAGATAAGCTTGTTTTTGAATGAGTAGCCTCTTCATTTGTTGGTTTATCATTTTGCACTTTTTTATCATTACAAGAAGTGACACTAGCCAAAACAAGGGCTGATAATGCCAGGTTGATTAATCTGTTTGTTTGCATCTTATACTTTGTTAGTTTGAATAAAATTTATTCGGGAAGAATTAAGCAGTCGCTCTTTTATAACTTTTTGGCTTTATTGAATCAGAAACAAGTATTACAAATAGGGCCAGAAATCAGCATCCCATTTCAATTCTTTAATGACCAAAACAGATTTCCCATTCTGTTTTGCATCATAGCCATGATAAACTAAATAATCTACTCCGTCAAAAGTGTAAGCACTATTATGGCCTACGCCAAAAAAATTCTCATCGCCCTTTGCCAAAATAGTTCCGCCACCCTGGCTCAATAAATTACCATCCCTATCAACATAAGGACCCGTAACAGAAGTAGCTCGTCCCACGGCAATTTTATAAGTACTGTCCTTGCCTTTGCAACACAAATCCCAAGAAGTAAACAAATAATAAAAGCCATTTTTCTTAAAAATAAAAGGTGCTTCTATTGCCGAACTTCCTCCTGATAAAGGAGTGTTTTTTCTTTTTGCAATAGCATACCATTCTTCGGGTTGAGCAATGGACAGCAAATCCGAATTCAATTTTACCATTTTGATTCCATCCCAAAAGGAACCAAAGGATAACCAAGGCGTATTATTTTCGTCAATTATTAAATTAGAATCAATGGCATTCCATTCGTCTCTGTTGGGATAAGATTGAACAACAATTCCGTGATCTACCCATTCATAATTAGGATCGTTGGCATTTAAAGTAACATTAGTTACAACCCCTATTGCAGAAGTGTTTTTTCCAAAAGCCGAAACCGAATAATACAAATAATAAGTGTTATTGTGAAAAGAAATGTCCGGTGCCCAAATATGATTTTTAAAATCAGCCGCAACAGAATCAGCCCAAACAGGTTTTTCTTTAAATATTGCTGGCTCTTTCTTCCAGTTTTTTAAATCTTTAGAACTAAAAACACTAATTCCGCGTCCCGTACAATATAAATAATAAGTATCTTTTTGTTTAATTATCACTGGGTCGTGAACACTAATATCCTGAGCCAATGATGAAAAACCAACCAAAACTACTAACGACAAAAATAGATGCTGTATTTTTTTATTTGATTTCATTTTGGTTTATTTTTGAATTCCTTCTGATGTCATCACTACACGTTTCATGGTTCCGTCTTCATTATAAAAAAGACGATCTACACAAACAGATCTTCTAAAACTTCCTCCTTCAGTAGGAATAGAACCATTGTGGTAAATAAAATACGACTTGCCTTTAAAATCTATGATCGCCTGATGATTAGTGTTCGAATTACCTGCCACTTCGTTCAAAATGCCTTTATATTCCCAAGGTCCATTGATTGATTTACTCATGGCGTACGCAATTTTTTCAGGAAACTGATAAGCATAAGACAAGTAATACCAGTCTTTACGCTTGTGAATCCATGGCGCTTCGGTAAAATTAGGTAAATCGATAGTTTGCATCGGCCCATCCATTTCGATCATATTTTCTTTTAATTTCACATAATTACAAACCGTATTTCCCCAAAAAAGATATGCCTGACCATCATCATCTACAATCACTGTTGGGTCAATATCATCCCAGCTAATTTTAGTTTTGGTGGTCATATCATTAGTGATTAATGCCTTTCCTAAAGCATCTTTGAAAGGTCCGGTTGGACTATCAGAAACTGCAATTCCTATAGATTTCCCATGGATGGATCCATGTGAAACTGTTACAAACCAATAGAATTTCCCATTTCTTTCGATCACCTGTCCTGCCCATGCATCTCCTTTTGCCCATGCAAAATCGGAGGTTTTTAATGGCACCGGATGTTCTTTCCAGTTAACCATATCAGAAGAAGAATAAACCAACCAATCGTTCATTCGATACGTATTGACTCCTTTTTCCGGAACATCATGACCGGTATAGAGATAAACCTTGTCTTTATAAACTAAAGCAGCAGGATCGGCAGTGTATTTATCGGTAATAATCGGGTTATTCATTTTCAGCTCTTGCTGATTATTTTGGATCGAAGCTGTATCTTTAACAGCAGCTGTTTTACAAGAAACAACTGCTGTTAAAATACTTACACTATATAATAATGAGGTAATTTTCATTTAAAAACATTATTTCCCTTCTAACATTACTACAGAAAATGCCGGAATGGTAATTTCTAGTTTTCCTTTAGTATTTTTCAAACCTTTAAATTCCTTTGGTGTTATTGCATTTGGTTTATCAAATGAGTTGTAATCCTGAAGTTTTTTAGAGGTCAAAATAGTTCCTGTTACGTTTTTTAAACCAAGTTCAGCCAAATCAATTTCGATTTTATTTTCTTTCTTTGAATCAACATTTACTAATGAAATATGTACTAAACCGCTTTTATCTTTTGAAGCCGAAGCAGAAATAGCTGGCAAACTTTTACCTTCAAAAGTGTACATTGGAGAAGTAAAGTTAACCGGCAACAACTCTGCATCCTGATGCACGCGGTACATTTTCATAACATGATAGGTTGGTGTCAAAATCATTTTAGCCTTATCGGTCAAAATCACTGCTTGTAACACATTGACACATTGCGCTAAATTTGCCATGCGCACTCTATCGGCATGATTGTTAAAAGTATTCAAGGTAGTACCTGCAATCATAGCATCACGCATGGTATTTTGTTGGTATAAAAATCCGGGATTAGTTCCTTTTTCCACTTCATACCAGCCACCCCATTCATCTACAGCCATAGTTACTTTTTTCGCAGGATCATATTTGTCCATAATAGCAGCATGTTTGGTAACCAATTCTTCCATTTTTAAAGCCGATTTCATCGTTTCAAAATATTGGTCTTCGCTAAAATCTACTGCATCTCCTTTTTTCTTCCAATTAATAACCGCATAATGGTGTACACCTAGCCCACCTAACATATTAGTTGGAATATTTTTCATCAAAACTTCCGTCCAATTGTAATCGGCACCATTCGATCCGGATGCAATACGAGTGATTCCTCCTGTATTTTCCCAATCTGACATAAAAGTGGCATATTTGCGATACTCTCCGGCATAATATTCAGCTGTCATATTTCCACCGCATCCCCAGGCTTCATTACCAACACCCCAGAATTTCACTTTCCAAGGTTCATTTCTTCCATTTTTTTTACGCAAATCACTCATCGGACTTTTCCCCGCAAAGTTCACATACTGAACCCAGTCGGCCAGTTCCTGAACTGTTCCGCTACCAATATTACCTGCCAAATAAGGTTCAGCTCCTAATACTTCGCATAAATTTAAAAAATCGTGAGTTCCAAAACTGTTATCTTCAGTTGTTCCTCCCCACCATTGATTTACAATTGTTGGTCTGTTTTCTTTTGGTCCAATACCGTCTTTCCAATGATAGGTATCCGCAAAACAACCACCCGGCCATCTTAAATTTGGAATTTTCAATTCTTTTAAGGCGGCAATAATATCGTTTCTGACTCCGGCTGTATTTGGAATTTTAGAAGTATCTCCCACAAAAAAGCCTCCGTAGATACATCTCCCCAAATGTTCTGCAAAGTGACCATAAATATTTTTATTAATAACAATTGGATTTTTAGCTTTTTCAATGCTAATAGTTGTGGTTTCTTTTTGTGAAAAAGTGAGTTGACTACAAAAAGTAAAAATCAACAATAAGAACAGATTTTTTTTCATTCTGATTACATTTTTTATTGGTTATAAGTGTACGTTTAACATTTGTAAATATAATTAAAATAAAAGCATTAAAGCAAGCTAAAAAACAAACAAACTATTATTTTAACAAAAAATATCTCTAAAGAGGACAAAGATTATTTATTTTATTAATTTATCTTTTTACCCCAAACCGGTCTTCCTTCCGTTGTTAATCCGGAATAACTCAGCGTTACTTTTCGGGTTGAAGCTTCCCAATCCCAAGCATCACTAACTTTGCACTTTATACCATTTACGGTTAAAGTTTTATTCACACTATCATAAGACCAGGTTCCGGTGATAGCTCCACTCACTTTTTTATCAGGAGTCAAGGTAATCGTTACTGATTTTTGAATAGTCTTGTATTGATAATTCATCGTGATTTGCTCCCATGTTCCTATAAAGGAAGCTTCTGTTATTGTCGTTTTTGGTACTCCGGCATAGCGTTCGGCAGCTACTACTGGCCAGCCGTCTTCTGTCCATTGGATGGCTCGCACATGTCCCATCATAACCGCATTAGAAGCATTAATTCCGGGAACATTTTCAGGTAAACGCGCCTGAGAAGCATAAAACCATTCCTTGGTATCCGGATTTTGAAATACCGAACAATGTGAAAAACCTACCCAGCCGGTATGATTATTAAACCCATAAGGATGTGTCAGCATTGGCCAGCAGTCGGCACCATTAGTAATATTAGCACCATTTATTCCTAAAAAAGGACCGGTTATACTTCTGGATCGGGCAACTCTGGTATTATATGCTACCGAAAGTTCATCATAAGCCAAAAACAAATAATAATATTGCGTATCGGGATTGTAAATGATTTCAGGTCCTTCTGAAGCTTGCCAACGGCTGGTAGGATGACGGGAAGCAATTCGGGTTCCATAATCGCTCAGCGTTTTTAACTGATCCGGTTTTCCTGTAGCTGGATTCAGTTTTAAAGCTACAATTCCCGAATGCCAGGAACCATAAATTAAATAATGTTCTCCTTCGGGAGTAATGATAAAAGTGGGGTCAATAGCATTAAATTTAAAATAAGCATTTTCCCAGTTTCTTGTTCCTGTGTAAGAATAAGGTTTTAACCCATCCGGCTCAGAGCATACTACCATTCCTTTGTCTACCCAAACATTTGATGCCAAATCATCTGATTCTGCCAGTCCAATAAAAGCTCTTTCAGACCAAGAAGTGTCAAAACTAGTTCCTGTTATCGGTTCATCTACTACAATACTGTAGTACATCCGGTATTTACTGCCTACTTTTTTTACAAAAGGAGCCCAATATCCATAGCGGGGATTAGTTATTGGAGGCAAAGCAGGAATCATTCTGGCTCTTTTGTTATTCAAAGAATCTTTTACCCAGGCAGGAGCCTGTGCCATAGCAGTTCCCATAAATTCCCAGGTAATTAAATCTTTAGAACGTCTGTAGGGAAAATGCCCGTGTCCGTCATGAGCATTCCCATAAGAAGCATCGGTCTGGTACATATAATAGTATTCTCCTGATTTTTCAACAGTAGGATCATGGACATTGGCTAAATTCCATTGCGATCTGGTACCCCAAGAAGCAATAGAAGAATAATTATCAGCATAGGTTGGCCCAGCAAATGCAGGCGTTACCATTGGAGGAACTACTACAACCGGAGGATCTGTTTCATCAGTTGCAGGATCGTCTTTTGAACAGCTTACTATACCAGATATCAATAAAAAAAGGATAAAATAAGTAGTGTTTTTAAAAAAAGGATTTAAATTTTTCATCTTTCATTCAGGTATAAAATTATGTGGTAAACCCTTTAAGATTTACCACATAATTATTTAGAATTTTAATTTTAAAAAAACTGATTCAACAAACTTTAATAACTGTCATTCTGAATAGTTCCGGGGTTATTATCTCTTTCTAATTGTGGTATTGGGAAAAATTCTCTTCCTGCTGCATACGAATTAAATTCCGGATCTCTGGATTTTAACCAGGCCAATTTTACCGGATCCTGCAACCAACCCCAGCGGCGAATATCATCAAAACGATGTCCTTCCAGTGGAAATTCTAAGAATCTTTCATGTCCAATTTGTTCTCTCATTTGCTCTTTTGTTAAGTTTGGCTTAACAATACTTAAATCAGGTAAATTAACGCGGTCTCTGACCATTTGAATATAAGTATAAGCATCTGCTGTATTGCCTGTTTCATTTAAGGTTTCAGCATACATTAATAAAATATCCGCATAACGTAACAAACGCTCATTAATTCCCGATCTCCAATCAAATTCATCAGGTCTTTGTCCATCCGAATTTTGGTATTTTCTACAAAACAAATCGTTTAAATCTCCTGTATTTGAAGCATAAGTAGTAGCAAAATCTTTTCCGTACAGTTGCATGCCTCCCGGTTTATTATAAAAAATCGTAGCATCTAAACGAGGATCTACAGTATTGGATTTTGTTTTTTCCAGCTGATAGTCATTATATAAAGCCCATGTAGGCTGAACATCAGTAAATCCAAAACCTCTTGGACCATAAGTAATAGCCCGGGCTGAAGTTTTCCCCCAGCCTGAAGCCGGAGCTCCACCCCAGCCTAAATCAACTCCTCCGGCTTCTCTGCTAAATTGCACTTCAAATAAAGATTCTGAGTTGTTTTCATTGGTTTCAGTAAAATTATCACGATAATTGGATACCAGTGAGTATACTCCTAAATCAATAACAGCTTTAAAAGTATCTCTTGCATTAGTAAAATCTTTGTTAAACAAATAAGCTTTTCCTAAATAACCTAATGCAGCTCCTTTAGTAGCACGCCCTTTTTCACCAGCATCCAAACCTGTAATATCAGTATAGTTTTTTGGCAATAATTCTGCCGCCATTTTAAAATCCGCAATCACCTGAGCCCAGCCTTCAGCTTCTGTTTTTTGTGGATAAATTGCTGCCAACTCTGTAGGTACCGGAACATTTTTATACATATTAACGGCATGAAACAAATACAATCCTCTTAAAAAATAAGCCTGACCTAAAATTCTGTTTTTTAATGCCGCATCTTCAAAATTGATAGCCGGTACATTGGTTAAAACCTGATTGGCTCTGAAAATTCCCTGATAATAGGTTTCATAAGCCCAGCCGTAAATTTCTGCATTACTCGGATTGGAATTAAACCTCCCCACATTAGCCATAGCTCCCCACGGACTGTTACTACGGGTATCATCCCCTTTTAAATCCAGTAATAATGGTGTACAACGCATGTAAGTTCCATCAGTAAGTAAACTTCCGTAAGCTGCATTTACTCCTAAAAGAGCATCATTATCTGTTTTCCAAAAAGAATCTACTGCTTTATTATTGGGATCTATCTGAATTAAATCATCATCGTTAACACAACTTGTTGTTATTATTACCAGCGAAAAAACACCAGCTAAATAATTATATATTTTATATTTCATCTTGATTTGTTTTAAATTGTTTCCTGATTAAAAATTCACTTCTATACCTAATGATACCGTCCTTGGATTAGGGAAAGAACCTCCGTCATATCCTCTTGAAAATAATCCATCGTTATTGAAATCAGGATCATAGCCTTTGTATTTGGAAATAATCCATAAGTTTTGTCCATTAGCATAAACTCTTGCATTTTGAATAAAACCAGTTTTACTAACCGGAATATTATAACTTATCTCGGCTGTTTGTAATTTAATGTAGTTACCACTTTCTATAAAGCGATTCGAATCTCTTCCGTTTGCGTTAGGATCCTGTGTCGTTGGTCGTGGCACATTAGTATCAGTATTATCAGGGCTCCAGTAATTTAACATATCTGTATGATGATTACCGTATTTCCCTGCCATCAGGTCACGATACAAACCATTAAAGACTTTATTACCTCCGCTTCCCTGCCAAAACATGCTGGTACTCCAGTTTTTATAAGAAGCACTAAGACTGATACCATAATTATATTTAGGAATTGTTACTCCCTGAAACACTCTGTCTCTATCAGTTATAACGCCATCAGCTGCATCAAAAACTCCATCATTATCAGTATCTACTGTTAACTGATCTTTAAATTTTACATCTCCTACGCTAACATTTGTTTGAGAAGGTGCTGCATCAATTTCTGCCTGAGATTGAAAAATACCATCTGTTTCATAGGCATAAATTTCGCCTATAGATCTTCCTACTTCTGTCATAGAGGCAAGACCAGGTATGGGATTTCCGTTTTCAGAAAAACCAATTTGTGTTACTTTGTTTTTTAAAGTACCAATATTAGCTGCAATACTGTACTTAAATTCATTTTTGTTATTATTATACATCAATGAGAATTCAACTCCAGTGTTCTCAACAGCACCGGCATTAGTGGTAACATCTGCAGGAAAAGCTCCTGAAGAATAAGGCAACGGAACTCTAATCAACAAATCATTTGATTTTTTAAAATAATACTCCGCTGTAAACTGCAAATCATTGTTAAACATTCCTAATTCGAGAGCCACATTCGTTGTTTTAGTTTCTTCCCAATGTACATTTGGATCTAAAGAATTTACAACTGTTGCACCCGGAGCCAATTCGTTATTGAAATTATAGCTGGCAAAACTGTTCATTGTAGTGGCAAAGAAATATTGTGGAATTGTATTGTTCCCAATAATTCCATATCCACCTCTTATCTTTGCATTGCTAATCCATTCCGGCAAATGAATAAAACTTTCATTGCTTAGTTTCCAGGCACCCGAAAAAGAGTAGAAATTAGCCGAATTGTATTTTTGACTGAATAAAGAAGTTTTATCCTGTCTAAAGTTGGCTGTAAGCAGGTAACGATCGTCATAACCATAATTCAGTCTGCTGATATACGATTTTCCGGTAATGGTATATTCGTATTCATTGGTATTGGTATTATCAGCAAATTGTAATTTTTTAATATCGGTAGCATCATATCCTACACCTGATGAAAAATGGTTGTAATGATTATTTCTTTCGTCGATAGATCCAACTAAAGCATCAATGTTGTGTTTTCCTAAACTTACATTATAAGTAAGAATATTATTTACAAAAGTTTTGATTTGATTTCCGGTAGCAATGGTAAGCGTTGCTCTTTCACTTGGAACTTTATAATACCATCCCAGTTCAAACTCAGGTGTATATTTTTTGTCAAACCAGTGCAATTTATCATAACTAATATCTAACTTGTACTTTAACCCTTTAAATATCTCCAGTTCTCCCCAGATATCTCCTATAAAATGATTTCTTTTTCCGCTATTTGAAATTAAATTATTATATCCAATAATATTCAGAGAAATTGCTTTTTGTGTATCGCTGTAAGTACCACCATATCCTCCTAACCAATTTTCATCGTAAACAGGCATCGTAGGAATAGCAGTTACCAAAGCCTGAATAGCAGATTCTCCTACCCAGCTATTGAAGGCCTCTTTGTCTGATTCTGTATAAGCTATTTTTGAACCGTATTTGAATTTTCCTTTTTTGCCATGCAAATTCAAATTCATAGAATATCTTTCATAATCTTGTGGTGTATCCAAATAGGAAGTATTCTTGAAATAATCAACATTTAAATTATATCCTAAAAATTCTGCTCCACCATTAAAAGTAAGGGAATGATTTTGAACGGTTCCGGTACCATAAGCTTCTTTTTGCCAATCGGTATTGACATTACTGATATAATAAGGACTTGTAGGATCATTTCCCGGAGCTATAGGCAAACCGTCATTTCTTTCGGCAGCTGAAGTAATATTTTGGTATCCTGCTCTATCGGTTACTGACCATTGTTTGGCTACATTCTGTACTCCATAAAGTGATTTGTATTTAATTTCCATTGCGCCTATTTTGCCTTTTTTGGTAGTAATAATTACTACTCCATTAGCACCTCGGACTCCATAAATTGCAGCGGAAGAAGCGTCTTTTAAAACCTGCATTGATTCAATATCACCTGGTGCAAAATCAAATGGAGCATCTACAATTACACCATCAATAACAAATAAAGGGTTATTATTACTAAAAGAATTGATTCCTCTGATTTTGATATTTACAAACCCTCCCGGTTCACCTGAAGATTGTACGGTAACACCCGGCGCCTGACCTTGTAACATCTTAGCAACATCATAAGTCACTGTTTTTTTAGCACTTTCTACATTTACAACAGAAACAGATCCGGTTAAGTCTGATTTCCTTTGTGTTCCGTAGCCTACAACGACAACCTCATCCAGTTTAGCGTAATCCTCTAAAAGCGTAACAGTTATATTGGTTTGATTACCAATTTTAATTTCCTGGTTTATATACCCAATATAAGAAATTACAAGTGCAGCATTTGATCCGGATACCTCTATGGAAAATTTACCGTCAAAATCAGTCTGAACACCATTTGTGGTTCCTTTTTCAACAACATTTACTGCCGGAATAGCTGAACCATTTTCACCTTTTACAATTCCTGAAATCTTAATTTGCTGCTGTGTTTTTTGTACTGCTTTTGTTATTATAATTTTATTTTTTCCTGTAAGCTCAAAATTAAAACCTTCATTTATCAGATTTTCACTCAGCAGCTTATTAGCACTAATTGTCCCTTTTTTAAGTTTTACTTTAGGAACATTTTTAAACATATCTTCCTGATAAATAAATATAAAATCAGTTTGTTCCCTTAAAAGGTCAAACACTTCATCAATAGTTACAATCTTGTCTTTATCTACTGTAATTTTTACATTTTGTGTAAAAACAGTATTAGGAGAAAAACTAAAAACGGTCGTACAAAAAAGCAATATAAAAGTTTTCATACAGGTTAGCAAAAATTTTCTCTTGGATAAGAAAAAATGGTTAATAAATTCAATTTTCATATATTTGGTGTTTATTGGTTAAGTAATTAATTAATAAGCTTCATAGGGGAAAAAGTAGCGTACTGTCCAGGTATTACTTTCTTCCCCTTTTTTTTATTTTATTGTAATTTTTCGGTCTTTTATCTCATAGTCATTTATAAAATTAGTTTTCTTAATTATTGATAATATTTCTCTTATTTCATCATTTTTGCTTAGTACTCCATTAAATTTTTCTTTTTCAAGTTTTACATTTTTAAATACCACATCAACATCATACCAACGGGACATTACCGTCATAATTTCTTTTAAAGTTTTTCCTTTAAAACTAAAAATTCCTTTAGTCCATAACACTTCATTATAAGCGTCAATAGTATTAATCATAATATCTGTATTAGTATGATTGATAATTGCCTGCTGGTTAGGGCTCAGGTATTTTTTAGAAGTAAGATTACTTATGGAGACCTTACCTTCAACTAAAGTGGTGTATATCTTATCTTCATCTTTATAGGCTTTTATATTAAACTCTGTACCTAAAACTTCTACTTCCTGATTTTTATTTAATACTTTAAATTTTGCTCCTTTATGTTCAGTGCTGGGTGATACATCAAAAAAAGCTTCTCCGTAAATTAGTTCTACTTCTCGAGGCGTACCTTCTGCAAAAGCAACCGGAAATTTTAACTTAGTTTCTGAATTCAACCAAACTTCTGTTCCATCAGCTAACTTTATTTGGAACTGACCTCCTCTGGGTATTGTCAAATAATTGTATACTAATCCTGATTTGGTTTTACTGTCATTATTATATACTAACTCTTCTCCATTACTAACTACATTATTTTTCTTGTATATTTTATTTTTCTCTAGGGTAACATCAGAACCGTCTTCCAGAGTTAATACGGCCTTATTTGTTCCTACAGAAATGGTATTGTTTACAACTACAGGAACTTCAACTGGTTTGTCAAAAAAATCAGTTGTATATAAATAAGTAGTAGTTAACATTCCCAAAACAACAGCGGCAGCAGCTGAGTAGGAGATTATTTTACGCACCTTATTACGCTTCTTTTCCTTCTTTTCTCCTGCAAAAGCGTCCAAAAGCATCATCCTTAATTTTTGCGAATCAAATTCCTTCATATTGTATTCAACTGCATAATTTATTTTAATATACTCCTTAAACAACTCTTTATTCTTTGCATCTTCAACCCATGACTCTAATGCTTCTAATTCAGAAGCAGTTGCCTGATTAGTTAAAAATTTTACAATTATATTTTCAGTTTTATCACTTATCATTTCAATACTGTTTTTTTTATTAATACGTGTCGTTTTTACACTACCCTAACTTTTTTTATATATTTTTTATACATTGCATAAAAATTAAGCTAATTATTTCTGTTTCACACAATGCAAGAGATATATTCTGACAATACTCAACTTATTCAGGCTTTAAAATCGGGAAATCCTAAAGCTTATACTTTTCTTGTAAATACCTATCATCATAAACTGTGCGTTTATGCTTATAGTTTTACTCATGACCCTAATTTATCTGAAGATATTGTGCAGAATGTTTTTATGCGTATCTGGAAAAAAAGAGAAAATTTAAAAGATGATTTTGCAATCAACAGCTTTCTTTACAAATCAGTTTATAATGAATTTATCGATCAATACCGAAGTCAAAAAACGGTTTATCCTTTAGAAAAAAAGTATATTGATGCTTTGAATGAAATTGTAGAAAATGAAGAAGATCATTCTTTGGAACGCGTAATCTCATTGGTAAAAAAAGAAATTCAAAATCTTCCGCCTAAATGCAGGGAAATTTTTCTTTTAAGTAAAGAAGAAGGGTTGACCAACATTGAAATTGCAGAATATAAAAATCTTTCTATTAAATCAGTGGAAGCCCATATTACAAAAGCTTTTTCTATTTTACGAAATTCTCTGGGAGAAAAAGCCAATATTTATTTATTTTTGATGTTTAGAAAATTAAGCTGAGTAACCGTTAAAACTAGAAGTCTCTTATCTTAATTTTTTTCTTAATGGGGATTTTAAATCTGATTTTTTTTCTAAAAAAATCAGTCAGTGTATACTCTACACTAATAAATTATGATACTTTTAAGGAAGTAACTATATTTACCCCAAAATAAACAATGAAGAATGTTAAATAATTATAGCACTGAAGACAAAGTCTTATTATCTGTCGATTGTATCATTTTTGGTTTTGACAATGAAGGCTTAAAAATACTATTAATCAAGAGAGATTTTGCTCCCGAAAAAGGAAAATGGTCTTTAATGGGAGGTTTTTTGAAGAAAAGTGAATCTTTAAATGATGCTGCTATAAGGGTTTTAAATCATTATACCGGATTGCAAAATATCTATATGGAGCAATTTTATGCTTACAGCGAAGTAGACAGAGATCCCGAAGAACGTACTATTTCGGTTGCCTACTATGCATTAATCAACATTGAAAATCACAATACTGAACTGATTAAGAATTATCACGCTGAATGGTTTAACATATCCAAAATGCCTAAATTAATTTTTGACCATGACGAAATGGTGGCGCATGCCGTAAGAAGACTGCGTTACAGGACCTCAACGAAGCCTGTGGGATTTGAACTTTTACCGGAAAAATTTACTATGCGTCAATTACTTGAATTATACGAAGCTATTTTAGACAAAGAATTAGACAAAAGAAATTTTATCAGCAAAATTAACTCTTTAGACATTCTGGTAAAACTCAATGAAAAGGATATGTTATCCTCTCGAAAAGGTTCTTTCCTGTACAAATTTGACAAAGAAAAATACGACGCTAAATTACTGAATAACTTTGCCTTAAACTTATAAAAACAGTTTTACACATCATAAAAAAAACCGTCTCATATCTGCGAGACGGTTTTCTTGTTTTTAGTTTGTTTTTAGTATAGTACTACAAGATGTAATCGGTATTAATAAAATTTGATTCTTTACTATTCAATAATTCCTGTAATATTTCGTTATTGTAATCATTATCTTTAGAGGCTACAAAAGTTCTGATTGAGAATGAACGTAAAGCATCATTAACACTTAAAGTCCCTACTGCTGAATCTTTACGTCCTGTAAACGGATATACATCCGGTCCACGCTGGCAAGAGCTGTTTAAGTTCACTCTGCAGACTAAGTTTACTAATGTATCAATAAGTGGTGCAATAGTTTTAATATTCTTACCAAATAAACTCACTTGCTGACCGTAATTTGATTCTGCCATATCGTTAAGCGGTTCCTGAATATCTTTGAAAGTCATGATTGGCACAACAGGTCCAAACTGCTCTTCATGATATACACGCATTTCTTTGTTTACAGGGAATAAAACAGCCGGAAAAATATAATTTTCATAATGCTCTCCTCCTTTTTTATTGAGTATTTGAGCTCCATTAGCAGTAGCATCATCAATTAATCCCTGGATATAAGCCGGTTTTTCTGCCTCAGGAAGCGGTGTCAAAGAAACTGATTTCTCCCATGGATTTCCAAAAATAAGCTCATCTACTTTTTGAGAAAATCTTTTATTAAATTCTTCCGCAATAGATTCATGAACGTATAATATTTTTAATGCCGTACAACGCTGCCCGTTAAATGACAGGGTTCCGGTAATACATTCAGAAATAGCTAAATCTAAGTCGGCATCAGGTAAAATGATAGCAGGATTTTTAGCTTCTAAACCTAAAACCAAACGCAGTCTGTTTTTATTAGGATGCTGATCCTGCAATGCAATTGCCGATTTACTGTTCCCAATTAAAGCCAGAATATCTACTTTCCCTGATTTCATTATAGGGGATGCAATTTCTCTTCCTCTTCCGTAAACAATATTAATAGCTCCTTTTGGGAAACTGGTTTTAAAGGCTTCTAATAATGGTGAAATTAACAAAACACCATTCTTAGCAGGTTTAAAAATCACCGGATTCCCCATAATCAGGGCAGGAATTAACAATGAAAAAGTTTCATTTAAAGGATAGTTATAAGGTCCTAAACATAAAACAACTCCAATAGGTCCTCTTCTAACCATTGCATTAATCCCCTGACTTTTAGTAAAACGGGCACTGCTTCGGTCTAATTGTTTATAATGCTCTATGGTATCATAGATATAATCAACGGTTCTGTCAAATTCTTTTTCAGAATCACCTAAGGTTTTTCCAATTTCCCACATTAATAATTTAACAACTTCCGTACGGGTAGCTTTCATTTGAGAAACAAAATTCTCCATGCATTTAATCCTGTCAACCACTTTCATGGTTGGCCATAGCCCTTGTCCGTTACTATAAGCCAAACTAGCTGAATCAACAACTTCTGCCGCTTCTGCTTCTCCCATAAACGGAATAGTTCCTAATAAAGTAGGAGCATATTCATCAGTTGAAGAAATAGTAGAATAAACTTCCGTAGTTTTTCCTGTCCATTTTTTTAATTCTCCATTTACTAAATAAGTATCCTGGTGCAATAATGTTTTTATTTTAAACTCTTCTGGAATTGAATTCATCTAATTTTATATTTTAGTTAGTGTTAAAAATGTATTAGTGATTAGGGAGCAACTACTTCTCCATCCCAGTCTAACATACCTCCCAATAAGTTATAGGCATTCTCAAATCCTAATTCATTCATAATTTCGCATGCCTTTGCACTTCTGGCACCGGAACGGCAATAGACATAATAATTTTTACTTTTATCTAATTCTTCTATTTCAGAAATAAAACCCTGACCTTTATGAATATCAATGTTTATAGCATTAGGAATAATCCCTTCGTCACATTCGTCTTCCGTTCTTACGTCTAAAATCACTGCATTCTCATCTGCTTCGAGTTGAGCAATCCAATCTTCTTGTGTTAAATTCATAATCAATATTGTGTTTTTTGTAAAATTACGATGTTTTTGCAAAAAATAAGCATCCTAAATTTGATTTAGCAAATATTTTAAAGAAAACGTTTTAGTGAAATTACAATAATCACCAAAACTCGCATTCCCTTAATATTTTGTTAAAGATTGTTTGATTTTATCGTTTGTAAATACCATATCTGTAATCTGCTATCTCTTATTCTGATAAATTATCACCACAGAAATAATTCTTTTCTATCTTATTTTTTAATTACTTTTACTAAAGTCTTAGAATTTTACCCAAAATATCATCATATTAATAAGTTTTTCTTTTAATATAACAAACATGTCAGAACGAGAAATCACACTTAAAAAAGCCTTTCCTCATTTTTCTAACGAACTTCTTCATGAAATTGAAGCCCACTCCGGTTTTCAAATATTTAAAGCAGGCGATGTTATTATGCGAACAGGGCAATACATTAAAAGCACTCTTCTGATTCTGAAAGGACAATTAAAAATTTATCGTGAAGGTGATGATGGTGAAGAATTCCTGATGTATTATCTGCAACCCGGGCAAGCCTGTGCTATCTCATTAATTTGTTCAACAAAAAATCAAACCAGTCAGATTACCGCTAAGGTAGTCGAAGATGTTGAGGCTGTAACTGTTCCGCTAGCCTTAATGGATAAATGGATGATGAATCACCGTTCCTGGTACGAATTTGTTATTAATACGTATCGCACAAGATTTGAGGAAGTATTAGAAGTAATTGACAATATCGCTTTCAGAGCTATGGACGAACGATTGGAATTTTATTTGAAACGCCATGCAAAAGCCTGCGATTGTAAAGAAATCAATTTGTCCCATCAGGAAATTGCCCTTGAATTAAATACTTCCCGAGAAGTCGTTTCACGATTATTAAAAAAGATGGAACAACGTGGGTTAGTGAATTTGCACCGGAACCAAATTAAATTATTGTTTTAAAAACAGTTCATGTGACAAATGTTACTGTGACTAGTCGAAATACTTCCAACCTTTGTAAAAAAATTACAGCATGGAATATATCGGTTATTTTGCTTCAATAATTATTGGACTATCCTTAGGATTAATTGGCGGTGGTGGTTCTATACTTACCATTCCTATTTTAGTGTATTTATTCAAAGTAGAACCGGAACTGGCTACCAGTTACTCTTTGTTTATTGTGGGCACTACGGCTTTATACGGTGGTTACAGTCATTACAAACTTGGTAATTTACAACTAAAAACTGCTTTGTATTTTGCCGTTCCATCGGTGATTTCTATATTAATCATTAGAGAAGTTATCTTTCCACAAATTGCCAACACTCTTTTTACAATTGCCTCTTATGCTGTTTCTAAGGATTTATTAATCATGATTGTTTTTGCCATTCTGATGATTTCTGCTTCGATATCGATGATAAAAAAGAATAAAACAACAGAAACCATCTACAAAGTAAATTATACCCAACTGGCTATTGTTGGTTTTTTAGTCGGAATTGTAACCGGATTTCTGGGTGCCGGTGGTGGATTTTTAATTATTCCAGCATTGTTGTTTTTTGCCAATTTACCTATGAAACATGCGGTTGGAACCTCATTATTGATTATTTTCATCAACTCCGCAATAGGTTTTGTTGGCGACTTGTACCTCAACACTCCTATTGATTATGGTTTTCTGTTATTGATTTCTGCTATTGCATTTGCCGGAATGTTTATTGGAATCCTGCTTTCTAAAAAAATAGATGGAAACAAACTGAAACCCATTTTTGGATGGTTCGTATTGGTAATGGGAATTTATATAATTACGAAAGAGATTTTCTTTTAAGGTTTTTAAGCACAAAGAATACAAAGCTTTCACAAAGTAAAAGTTTAACCGAAAATTATGCAAACTAGCACAGATTATTTCTTAAATACCTCTACTTAATATTATAAAGATTTTTTTATACTAATCTATTTTATATCTGTATCTAACTTGTTTGGATTTTGTCTTGTATCAAAAACAGTAATAATCTCAATTTCATTTTTAAGTTCATTTATTCTATAATAAAAAGTAGTTTGTTTTGTAACAACACATTTATAGAGACCTTTAAACTTAGTTGATTGAGGACAACTTTCAGGTTGATTTGAAATCTGAACAATTTTAGAACTGAACTTTTTTATAAAATCATTTCGAACTTTTAAATTCCATTTTCCCAATAGATAATCGTTTAGTTCTAAAAGTTTAGTTTCAGCTAGTTCTGATAAAAACACTTTCATTTAAGAAATTTTTTTCAAAAAATCATTGAATTCAACCCTTTTTCCTTTATCCAATTCTTCAATTCCTTTTTCTATTTCCTTTTGCTCTGACAAGCTTAACTCATCCCAAAAATCAACTGCTTCTTTTTGAATAAAATCTTTGATTTTTTCAATGAATTTTTCATTCTCAATATTGAGAATCATTTTTACTAGTTCGATTTTTGAAGTTTGACTATCCATGGCTAATATTTCTTAATTTCAAAGTTACAAAAAAACACTTTCACTTCTCACTAAAAAAATCAATGCTCTCCATACCCCACATCATCCATTTTCCCTTTAAACACTTTGTATTGAATAATAAAATACCCAATGACCAATGCCAGAGCCACAGCAAACCAATACACGCCAACAGATAACGCATACTCCCCATTGGCAACATTATAAATCGTCAATGAAGGATTAACAGCGTTAGTAGACGGCAATACTTCAGGAAAAATAGAGGCTGTAGTAGAAGTAAATCCTCCTACAAGAAAAAGACTGGAAAACAAAAATCCTGTTCCGTCTTTCTTAAAAGTTCTGACTTTGAAAAGACCAAACAAACCCACAAACGTAATTAACGGAAAAATAAAGAGAATGGGATTATTAACGAAATTATGAAAAGGTTCTTTTTCAATAATGTGCCAAACTGAAAGCGATACAATTACTAATACCAATAACACAAAATTCATTTTGTAAACCATTTGTTTTAATTGGGCATTCAAAGACGAATTGGTTTTATAAACAATCCAATTGGCACCGTGAATCATTAAAGCGACCACACTTACCACCCCAAGAAAAAGCGTAAACCAGTCGATAATTCCAAGTTGGCTGTCAACAGGACTAAAAGTAGAATTCCACAACGGCAAAAAGAAAAAATGAGGTTCCTGAGTAGCAACACCATTCTCAACCATCCCCAGATTTACACCACGGACAACGTTTCCTAATGCCATACCAAAAAACAAAGCCAACAATAAACTCGCTATTCCAAAGGCTTTATCCCAAACGGCTTCCCATATGTGATTGTGAATCTGTCCCCGCAATTCTAATCCCACTGCTCTAAAAATAAGCAACCACAAAATCATCATCAATGGCAAATAAAAACCACTGAAAGATGCGGCATATAAAGTAGGAAAGGCATAAAACAAGATACCTCCGGCGGCAATCAGCCAAACTTCATTGGCATCCCAAAAAGGACCAATAGCATTTGTAATAACTTTTTTATCTTTTTCTGTTTTGGCGAAAAACAAATGAATAATTCCAGCTCCAAAATCATAGCCATCTAACACTAAATAAGTAGCTAAAACGCCAATTAAAACAACATACCAAAAGAATTCCATAGTTTATTTTTTTACTGGTTCCGGACCGTGATAAATAATTTTTCCCACTAAAATAGCGAATAACATTCCTAACAAAGCATACAATCCTACAAATCCGAGTAATGTAAATAAAGTATTCCCGGATGAAACTGTAGGAGAAGCACCATCTGCTGTACGCAATAAATCATACACTAACCACGGCTGACGTCCTAATTCAGCTGTGTACCAACCTGTAATATTAGCGATGTATGGAAATGGCATCAGGAATAAAAATGCCCATAAAAGCCATTTGGTCTGAAACAATTGTTTTCTGATGAGTTGAAAAGTCGCTAATACCATCACTCCAATGAAAAGTGTCCCTAAACCTACCATGATATGATAAGAATAATACAATCCGGAAATATTAGTGGGATGTGTGTCTTCCGGAAACTGATCTAAACCTTTTACTTCAGTATCCCAATTGCCATAAGTTAAAAAACTCAAAACATTAGGTACTGCGATTTTATTATCCAGTTTTTTATCTTTCACATCTGGTTGTCCGATAAGAACAATTTCGGCTCCTTTTTCCTCTGTATGAAAAATCCCTTCCATGGCTGCAAAAGTTACCGGCTGGTATTTCACAACGTTTTTAGCCAATAAATCTCCCGTTGGTATGGCTACAATAACACTTGAAATTAGCCCAAAAACAACTCCTGTTTTCAGAAATAATTTCCCGTAAGAAACATTTTTGTTTAACAAAATATAAAAAGCGCCTATTCCAGCTACTACAAAAGCACTGGTTACCATAGAAGCCGCCTGATTGTGTAAATAAGAAGGCCAAAGCCATACATTAGTAAACAAAGCGGAAAAATTAGTCAGTGCAAATTTCCCATTTTCTAAAATCTCAAACCCTACCGGATGCTGCATCCAGGAATGCGTAGCTATTATTAAAAATCCGCTGGCCCATGAACCCAGACAAATCAATAATCCGGTTACAAAATGCCATCGGTGTCCGAGGATTTTTTCACCAAACAAAAACATTCCTAAAAAAGAAGATTCCAGAAAAAAGGAAAACATTCCTTCCATAGCCAGTGTCTGCCCTATAATCCCACCTGTTAATTCGGAAAATTTAGCCCAATTGGTTCCAAATTGAAATTCCATCGGAATTCCGGTAACCACCCCCATAGCAAAATTGAGTGCAAAAATACGCATCCAAAAATGAGTCGCTTTGTTATAATGAGGATCGTTTGTTTTTAAGAATTTCCATTTAAAATAAACAATGATTAGCGAAAGTCCCATTGTTAATTGCGGAAATAAGTAGTGAAAAGTAATGGTAAATGCAAATTGCATTCGATCATAAAAGAGCATTTCTTCCATAGAAAGGAGTTTTTTTGGATACTACAAATTTAACTCAAATGCTTCGAAAAGCCTTATAAAAAGTATGGTTTTAATTCGCTTTTTTTACTGTTTTAAACAAAAAATACAATTAGAATTCTTTTTGTAACTTTAGTCACCAGACACCCCTGATCTAAACTTTATCTTTGTTATACAAATTAAAAACAATGGTTATGAAAATCGAACAAATATATACCGGATGTCTTGCTCAGGGAGCTTATTATATAACTTCCAATGGTGAAGCTGCCATTATTGATCCGCTGCGGGAAGTTCAGCCTTACCTGGATCGTCTGGAAGGCGATAAAGTGAAATTAAAATACATTTTTGAAACGCATTTTCATGCCGATTTTGTTTCAGGACATATTGATTTAAGCAAAGAAACCGGAGCACCAATTATTTACGGACCAACTGCTAAACCTAAATTTGATGCTATTATAGCGACTGATGATCAGGAATTTGAAATAGGAAATATTAAAATAAAAGTCCTCCATACTCCCGGACATACAATGGAAAGTACTACTTATTTATTGCTCGACAAAAACGGCAAAAAACATGCAATATTCTCCGGAGACACTTTATTTATTGGCGATGTAGGAAGACCTGATTTGGCTCAAAAAGCGGCTCATATGACTCAGGAACAATTAGCCGCAACCTTATATCATTCGTTAAGAGATAAAATTATGACGCTCCCTGATGACGTTATTGTTTATCCTGCTCACGGTGCAGGGAGTGCTTGTGGAAAAAACATGAGTAAAGAAACTGTCTCTACTATTGGTAATCAAAAAGCAACAAATTATGCGTTAAGAGCCAATATGACTGAAGCAGAATTTATAAAAGAGGTAACCGATGGGTTATTGCCTCCGCCAGCTTATTTTGGAATGAATGTGGCTATGAATAAAAAAGGATATGAAAGCTTTGAAAGTGTTTTAAACCATGGTATGAAAGCTATTGCAGTCAAAGATCTCGAAGCTATTGCCAAGGATTCCGGAGCATTAATTTTAGATACCCGTAAAAACACTGATTTTGCTAAAGGTTTTATTCCACAATCTGTGAATATTGGAATTGAAGGTGATTTTGCTCCCTGGGCAGGTGCATTAATTGCCGATGTAAAACAGCCTATTATTTTAGTTACTGAAATCAATCAGGAAGAAGAATCAGTAACACGTTTAAGCAGGGTTGGATTTGATAATATTCTGGGACATTTACAAGGTGGTTTTGAAGCCTGGAAAAATGCGGGTAAAGAAATCGATACCATTAACCGAATTTCTGCAGAAGCATTTAACAGCGAAATTAAAATTGGCGAAAGCAAAATAATCGATGTCAGAAAAGAAACAGAATATGCTGCTGAGCATGTAGAAGAGGCTTTTTCCAAACCACTGGCTTATATTAATGACTGGATAAAAGATATTGATCCTAAAGAAAAATTCTATCTGCATTGTGCCGGCGGTTACCGCAGTATGATTGCTGCTTCCATATTGCAGGCAAGAGGTTTTAGAAATTTTGCTGAAATAGAAGGTGGTTTTAATGCTATTGCAAAAACAACTATTCCTAAAACTAATTTTGTTTGCCAGAGCAAAACATTCAACAATTAATAAATTAAAATACGATGAACAGTAAATTTGACATCCTAATTCAATCTGAGAAACCCGTTTTAGTCGATTTTTTTGCCACCTGGTGTGGACCTTGCAAAATGCTCAGTCCGGTTTTGAAAGAAGTAAAAGAACAACTGGGAGACGAAATTTCAATTATCAAAATTGATGTGGATAAAAATCAACAAATCGCCGGATTGTATCAGGTTCGTGGTGTTCCAACAATGATTTTATTCCAAAAAGGAAAACAATTATGGCGACAGGCAGGAGTTCTGGACAAAAACAGTATTATTAAAATTATCATGGAAAAAAGACAACTCTAATATTTGTCTTTTACTTTTTGAAATAAATAAACGTTAATACTTATCAATGTTTTCACCTTAATAGTTCTTACCAAAAATTATTATTTATAAATTTGGAAAATGCCTTAATAAATCGGTAAGATGTTAGATAACTTTAGACTTCACTTAGAAAAATTTATTCCAATAAGCGATAAAGATTTTGAGGAAATTGTTCCTTTTTTTAAAATTAAAACTGTTCATAAAAAAGAAAACCTTCAAACAGAAGGAGCCATATGCAGATTGCATTTTTTTGTTCTGGAAGGCTGCTTGAGAAAATTTTTCATCAATGATAAAGGGGTAGAACAAACGACTGAGTTTGCTATAGAAAACTGGTGGATTACAGATAACATAGCTTATGAACACGGATTGCCGACTTGCTTTTATATTCAGGCAGTTGAGAAATCTCAAATACTGATTATTGACAGGGAAAATCAGGAACAATTACTGGAACAATTCCCAAAAATGGAACGCTATTTCAGATTTATCTATCAGCGGGCTTATGCCGCTTCGCAAATGAGAATTAAATATTTATATGATTTCACTAAAGAGGAATTTTATGAACAGCTTTGCAAAAAACAGCCTGAATTTGTACAGCGAATTCCACAATACCTCATCGCTTCTTTTCTGGGTTTTTCACCCGAATATTTAAGTGAAATCAGAAAAAAAAAGCGTTCTTAAACCAGTTTAAGTTTTTACTGTTTTTTATTGCTGAACTTTGCTCTGTTAATATATAAAAACATAAAAAAATGAGAGTAAACATCAACGAAACAGAACCACAGGCATTTAAAGCCATGTATGCATTAGAAGGTTATTTAGCCACTGTACAATTGTCTAAAATTCAAAAAGAGTTAATTAAAATTCGTGCTTCACAAATTAACGGATGTGCATTTTGTATTGATATGCATACTAAAGATGCATTAAAATATGGAGAAACTACCCAACGTATTTTCCTTTTAAATGCATGGCATGACACTCAGTTATTCACTGAAGAAGAAAAAGCCCTTTTAGCTATTACAGAAGAAATCACATTAATTGCAAACAAAGGATTATCTGATGAAACTTATGCAAAAGCGGCGCAATTTTTCGATAAAAATCAAATTGCACAAATTATCATGGCAGTGGTTACTATCAATGCCTGGAACCGAATTGCAATCAGTACACAATTAGAGCCTGCTTCTTAAATTTCAAGGAGCATTCAATAAAAAAATCGGAACAGCATTCAATACTATTCCGATTTTTTTTCTATCTGTAAAAAACAATTATTCTTCTTCGTCAGTAGCATGCGATTTCGAATAATTGCGCCATTTTTCAATACAATCCTGAAAATCCTGTGGCAATTCGGTGTCAAAGCGCATCATTTCTCCTGTATTTGGATGCACAAAACCTAATGTTTTTGCATGTAAAGCCTGCCGTGGCAATGCTTTAAAACAGTTTTCTATAAACTGCTTATACTTGGTAAACGTAGTTCCTTTTAAAATCAAATGACCTCCATAACGCTCATCATTAAATAACGGATGCCCTATGTGTTTCATGTGCGCTCTGATTTGATGTGTTCTTCCTGTCTCCAATATACAGGAAACCAGGGTTACATAACCAAAACGTTCTAAAACTTTATAATGCGTTATTGCCGGCTTACCAATTTCCGGATCAGCAAAAACAGCCATTTGCATGCGGTCTTTCAGGTGGCGGGCTAAGTTTCCTTCGATAGTACCACTTTCTTCGGTTACATTTCCCCAAACTAAAGCCACGTACTCCCTTTCGGTGGTTTTAGCTTCAAATTGCTTAGCCAGATGCGTCATCGCCGCTTCAGTCTTAGCAATCACCAATAGTCCGGAAGTATCTTTATCAATACGGTGTACCAATCCCGGACGCTCACTGCTGTTCATAGGTAAGTTTTCAAAATGAAAAGCCAGAGCATTCACTAAAGTTCCTGTATAATTTCCGTGTCCCGGATGCACTACTAATCCCGGCTCTTTATTTACTAACAATAAAGCCTCGTCTTCATACACAATATTCAATGGAATATTCTCCGGAAGCACATGATTTTCAAACGGAGGATGCGATAACATCACCGTTACAATATCAAAAGGTTTTACTTTATAATTGGATTTTACCGTAGCATTATTGACAAAAATATTACCTTCGGTAGCGGCATTTTGTATTTTATTTCGGGTGGCATTGGGAATCAGACCCATTAAATATTTGTCTATTCGCAACAAAGCCTGCCCTTTTGGAACTTCAAATTTAAAATGTTCAAATAATTCCTCTTCGTCCAGATCAATCTGCTCAATATTATTGTTCATTTGGCAATTCTTCTTCTGTAGGGTTAGCTATTGTATCTGTTGTAAAATCTTCTTCATAACTCGCTTTTCCGTCACCTAAAACCAGATCAATTTTAGAAGATTTCAATACTTTATCACCTGGTTTTATATTTCTTCCTTTGTAACGCATCTCAAGAACCATATCTTTACCCAGATTTGGAATATAAGTAATCGTTCCTTCTTCCAATCCTAAAGCTCTTAATGTTGGCACTGCCTCTCGATAAGTTTTCTCAATTAAATCCGGAATTCTCACTGATGAAAAGCCGGAACTGTTAATCTTAATATATACCTTTCTGCCTTCTTTTACCTTTGCTCCCGGTAAAGGATCCTGCTGTACAACACTGTATTTAGGATATCCTTTTCTATAATCAACACTATCCAGCAAAACATACGATAAATCCAGTTCATCCAGTTTCTCTTCCACCTGTTCTTCTGTCAATTTACTCAAATCAGGCACTGTAATTTCTTTTCCATGGTCTGTGGTAAAAGTCAGCCAATGCATAAAAAGATAACCCAAAACTGCAATAATCAAAGCAGCAATAAAAAGCTGTGTGAAAAACGTACGACTGGTAAGATATTTACGTAAACTCATATATTAATTTTTAATCAGTGGCAAAGATAAAGCTATTTCGTTTCAAAAAAAATGATAATTTTGTTTAATGCTTATTAACTCTTGGCAATGCCAGAAACAAGAAGCTATCCCGATAGCTATCGGGGCCAAAAAAACCAATTTCAAAATACAAACGAAACTAAATGAAAAACATTGCCATCATCATGGGCGGCTATTCCAGTGAATACAAAATTTCACTTATTAGCGGTAACGTAGTTTACAAATTCTTAGACCAGACTAAATACAACGGTTTCCGAATCCATATTTTTAAAGAAAAATGGGTATATGTGGATGATGCTGACAATGAATTCCCAATAGACAGAAACGACTTTTCCGTATCCGTTAACGGAAATAAAATCACCTTTGACTGTGTATTCAATGCCATTCACGGAACTCCGGGAGAAGATGGTTTAATGCAGGCTTATTTTGAATTATTAGGTATTCCGCAAACTTCCTGCGATTATTACCAGGCCGCATTAACTTTTAACAAACGAGATTTATTGTCGGTTTTAAAACCATATGGAATCAAAACTGCTATTTCATATTATTTAAATAATGGTGATGCCATCAACACTACCGAAATTATCAATAAAGTAGGATTGCCCTGTTTTGTAAAACCCAATAAAGCGGGTTCCAGTTTTGGAATTTCTAAAGTAAAAACCGAAGCAGAACTGCCTGTGGCAATCGAAACTGCCTACAAAGAAGATAACGAAATTATCATTGAAAGTTTCCTTGACGGAACCGAAGTTTCTGTTGGTGTCATTAATTATAAAGGGGAAATTATTGTCTTGCCAATTACCGAAATCGTTTCTGAAAATGATTTCTTTGATTACGAAGCCAAATATCAGGGAAAATCTCAGGAAATTACACCCGCCCGACTTTCAGAAGAAATGACTCAAAAAGTGGGAACCATTGCCAAACGTGCTTATGAAGTATTGAAAATGAAAGGATTCTCCCGTTCTGAATTTATCATCGTTAACGGCGAACCACACATGCTGGAAATGAACACTATTCCGGGATTAACCACCGAAAGTTTGATTCCGCAACAAGCTGCAGCGGCTGGAATTTCATTAACTGATTTGTTTACGAATGCCATTGAATTGGCATTAGCTTAATATTTTTACCGCAGATTTAAAGAATTAACACAAATTAATCTTTTAAATCTGTGGTTTTATTTTTTACCCCCCAATTATGTCATTGTAAGCGATAGCGTGTCAATCTCATCCAGTAAATTAACAAGTATTCAAACTGTTTATTTTTCTTTTAAGGTACATTACAAATCTGACTAATAAACTAATTATTTCATTAACTTTGTGAAAAGTGAAACAATATGATTGATTACAAACAATATATCACCATAAATTCTGAAACCCGATTTGGAAAACCCACAATCATCGGCACCAGAATTACCGTTTTTGATGTTTTAAATTGGTTAGCAAACGGAATGTCTTTTGAAGATATTATTGAAGATTTTCCGGAACTTAACGAAAACCAAATCAGAGCCTGTCTTTCCTATGCTGCCGATAGAGAACACAAAATCCAAATTGCATCGTGAAACTATTATTCGATCAAAATATTTCTTTTAGAATTATTTCCAAAATTGAAACTGATTTTCCTGAAGCAAAACAAGTCAGACAACTTGGAGTTGAAAATTACTCTGATATAGAAATTTGGGAATTTGCAAAAAATAATCAATACACCATTGTAACATTCGATGCTGATTTTTTTGATTTATCTAACTTAAAAGGACATCCTCCTAAAATAATTTGGTTTCGCTTTGGCAATACAAAAACTGAGTTTTTAGCTAACATTATCAATTCAAAAAAACAAATTATAGAAGAATTTATCAACGCTGACAGCTATGCTAAAATAGCCTGTTTAGAAATTAAATAGACAAAAACCACGAAGATTTCGTGGTTTTTGTATTTTAAAAGAGTATGGTTTTAAAAAATAGTTACCCTATTTTTGACATCCTAACAAAGAATTATCCGAGCAATAGCGAACTGGTGAAACAATCTCATTCAGTAAATCAACAAGTATTCAAACTGTTTATCCCAGCTTCAGGAGCAGGAAAAGCTCCTCTAAAATATCCTTTCCCAGTTAAAAATCTTTGTACCTTAGCAACTCCGAATAACTTTAAAAATCATGAAAGAAATTTTTGAATGGAACAGAGTATTATTTAACGATTTACCGCTGAGTTTTCTGTGGGAAGTACTATTTCGTTCCACTGTAATGTTTTTAATTTTATTAATCACTTTAAAATTAGCAGGGAAACGGGGAGTAAAACAATTATCTATTTTTGAAACTGTGATTATTATTGCTCTGGGTTCGGCAGCCGGCGACCCCATGTTTTATGAAGATGTAGGTATTGTTCCGGCAGCATTAGTCTTTCTGGTGATAATTTCACTATACCGTCTGGTTACCTGGCTTACAGCAAAAAGTAAAAAATTTGAAGAACTGATTGAAGGAAAAACCCAGTGTCTTATTAACGAAGGAAAGTTTTCTATTCATCGTTTTAAGAAAGAAAGTCTGGCGCAGGATGAATTTTTTTCAGAACTCCGTGTTAAATCTGTTGAGCATTTGGGGCAGATTGAAAAAGCCTTTATAGAGCCTAACGGTGATATCAGTATCTTTTATTATGCAGAAAATGAGGTGAAATACGGTTTGCCCATTTTACCCGACCTTTATCATAAAAAATCAAAAACAATTCCGAAACCAGGTATTTATGCCTGTACCTTTTGCGGAAACATACAAGAATTGAATCATCAGACTGTCTGTTGCGAAACCTGTAATAAAAAGGAATGGGTGACTGCCATAAAAACCATCCGGAGAGCCTAACGTTATTCTCTCCTATTTTAACACTGAATCTTATAAAAATGAAAAAAGCCATATTTCCGGGATCTTTTGATCCGATAACCTTAGGTCATGAAGACATCATCAAACGAGGAATTCCTTTATTTGATGAAATTGTGATTGCCATTGGGGTAAATGCCGAAAAAAAATACATGTTTCCTCTGGAAGAAAGAAAACGTTTTATTGAAGAAACTTTCAAGAATGAACCTAAAATTTCGGTGATTACTTATGAAGGTTTGACGATTGACCTGTGCAAAAAAATTGGCGCAAATTTTATTCTGCGTGGTCTGCGTAACCCTGCCGATTTTGAATTCGAAAAAGCCATTGCGCACACTAATCGACATTTATCTAAAATAGAAACTGTGTTTTTATTAACAGCAGCAAGCACTTCTTACATTAGTTCCAGCATTGTACGTGACGTACTAAGAAATGGTGGCGAATACGAAATGCTGGTTCCAAAAGCGGTAAGAGTGAAGTGAAGTTAGAGGTTGGGAAGTTGGAAGTTAGGAGTTTGCTGCTAAGACTATTTTAAAACTACTGACCAAATACTAAGGACCAGGCACTATGAACTAGGTACTAATAACTAAAAACCGTACTTTCGCCAAAAAAATATTGTAATCAAAAATGAGCATAGACAGAGAATTAAACAAACGCAGTGGTGGCAAATGTGAACTTTGCGGAGCAACGGAAAACCTAAAAGTGTACGAAGTGCTTCCTGCAAAAAAAGGCGGAATTGACGAAGCTATTATGGCTTGTTCTGTTTGCGTGGACCAAATAGAAAATCCGGGTAACGAAGATTTAAACCACTGGCGCTGTTTGAATGACAGTATGTGGAGCGAACACTCTCCGGTGCAAGTGGTAGCCTGGAGAATGCTAAGCCGTTTGCGTAGTGCTGGCTGGCCTCAGGAATTACTGGATATGATGTATCTTGAAGAAGATGTTCTGGAATGGGCAAAAGCAACCGGCGAAGGCGAAGATGACGAAAACAAAATTGTTCACCGCGACAGTAATGGCGTAATTTTAGAACACGGAGACTCTGTCGTTTTAATCAAAGACTTAAAAGTAAAAGGTTCCAGCATGGTAGCCAAACAGGGAACTGCTGTCAGAAACATCCGTTTAGACCACGAAAATGCCGAATATATTGAAGGAAAAGTAGATGGTCAGCAGATTGTTATCATTACGCAATACGTTAAGAAAATCTAGTTTATAGTACCTAGTAATTAGTGATTAGTAACTAGTTTCTTTTTAAGAGCAATAAAAAAAAATAAATCGTCAACAACTAGCTGTTGACGATTTATTTTTTTTTATTGCTAATCACTTTTTACTAATCACTATTCACTCAACATCTTTCTTAATCACATTTCGGGCAACCTGAATTTTATATTTCTTGCCTTTCATTTTTTCGTCCTGGATGTTGCGCAGTAAGTCTTTTACTTTGCTGAATTTTACGGCGGCAAACGAAATAAAATCTTTTACTTCTATCAAACCTAAATCACCTTTTTCGAGTTTTCCTTTTTGGGAAAAGAAACCTACGATATCAATTTTATTAAGCTTATTTTTCTTGCCGCCACTGATATAAATCGTTTGGAATTGAGGTGCTTTAGGTAAGGATTTAGCATTTTCTACCGAAAGAACCGGAGTGTTTTCATAGTCTACATAATCCATTTTTTTCTCAGATTCATGTACTATTAAATAAGCTGTTCCCGTAGCCGTCATACGTGCTGTACGTCCGTTTCTATGGGTGAATTCGTCTTCTTTTAACGGTAAATGATAATGAATTACATGATTCATTTCAGGAATATCGAGTCCGCGGGCGGCTAAATCCGTCGTAATTAAATAACTGACACTGCCGTTTCTAAACTGAATGAGCGCACGTTCGCGTTCTTCCTGATCCATTCCGCCGTGGTAATACGTAGAATAAATACCTTTTTCGTTCAAAGTATCGCTGATGCGTTCGGCAGCGTCACGGTGGTTGCAAAAAACAATTGCCGATTCCGATTGCAACGAACAAAGCAACTGAAACAACGTATGGAGTTTGTCTTTTTCTTTAGAAACAACTAATTGGGTCGAAAGATTCGATGCTTCTTCATTTTCGGGAATAAAATCTAAGATTGTTGGGTTCACCACACGGGTGTATTTGGGAATCTCAATATCTGAAGTTGCTGAAACCAGCACACGTTTGTTTACTTTGGATAATTTTCCAATAATAAAAGACATTTGCTCGTGGAATCCGAGTTGCAACGATTTATCAAACTCATCTAAAACCAGCGTCTGGATTTTATCGACTCTGAAAGTTCCCCGCTCGATATGATCAGCGATTCTTCCCGGCGTTCCTATCAAAACGGCAGGCGGATTGCTTAAGTTCTTAATTTCGGTCTCAATCGAATGTCCGCCGTAGCAGACATTTACTTTGTAATCAGTTCCCATTTTTTTCCACACCTGTTCAATCTGCAATCCTAATTCTCGTGAAGGCACCAGAATTAAACATTGCACCGAAAGAAATTCCGGCTGTAACATTTCTAAAACGGGTATTAAAAAAGCGAGTGTTTTACCCGAACCTGTAGGCGATAAAAGCAAAACATTAGAATCATTTAAGATGGTTTCCTGTGCTGCCTGCTGCATTTCATTCAGGCTGTCGATGCCTAAATTTAAAAGTATATTGTTGGAATGTTGTTTCTTATTCATGCGGCAAAGGTAATTAAAAAGTTTTCAGCATGAAGAGTAGGATTTTAGTAGAATTAAGTTCCCAAAACGGGATTTTCATTTATTTTAAGTATGCTATCAATTTGCTTTTTTTTAGTATAATTCGTTTTCATAAGGTTCAACGTCTTGAATTTTCGGCAAAGGTCTTATGAGTATTTTCTTTTTTATATTGCATGAAACTCCATCGTCATCTTCACCATAATTTTCTATTTTTTCAATTCTTATTCCGGTAGAAAGATTAAAATCAGTAGTGTACATTTTTCCGTGTCCATCAGATGATACAGAGGAGAACCCAATTAATTCAAAGTTCCCGTTTTGGAATCTGAATTTATGTTCAAAATGTCCTCTTAGTAAACCAAAATTCACACTAACTATTCCTTTACTAATTGTAACATCCAGAAATCCATCTCCTGTTCGATAACCATCTCTTACGTCAGGATATTGTGGTGCGATTATTTTAGTGGATGTTGCAATTAATTTAAATTGACCGTTGGGTTGAGCAAAAAATATCTGAAGTTTATAGGGAGCATTTTCATTAATTGTATCCTGAGTAACTACAACCTTATCTTCTAAATTGTCTTTGTTTAAATCTCCGTGTACTTTAGTTACCAATAAAGTGAAAGTATCTTTTTTACTTTTAGTTTGTGAAAATGTATTTACGCAAATCAGTAGTAATGGTAATAAGATTAGTTTTTTCATTTTTCTTAAAAGCTTCATTAGCATTATGAGTTAAAAACTAACGTGTCGCTGCTTTGAGATGGCTGGAAGTGCGTAAACGATCAATTTTCGGCTAAGCGAAAATACGATAAAAAAAACGGTAATTCCACTAAATTCGCAAATGGCGCAAGACGTGTGTTGGGCGATGTATTATTTTGCTTTATAAAGTTTTATCGTTTTCTTTTCAGGATTTATTTTTACGTAGCCACCTCTAATTGTTACAAATACATTCTCTTTATCAATTACAAGTACGGAAGCTGGATAAAGTCCATACCAAAATAAATTGTCAAAAATTGTCTTTAACTTCAAGTTTTTATCAATTACATAAAATCCTTTATTACCTGCTAAATAAATGCAATCTTTATAGATAGACATAGCAGAAGGAGCGTCTTCAAGATTTAAAGCTCCCGAAATAAGAAAATTATTATCCTTGAAATTAATTGTATAAAGTCCTCCAGAATTTAATGCCATATGTGATAAGCCTCCAAGCAAATAAATTGAATCTTTAATCCCAAAAATAAATTTTACATTCCCGCTTTTCAGTAATTTAGAATCTTTAAGAACCTTATTAATTGGATCCGTTTCGTTAGTCATTAGACCGCCAAACCACCTCGGTTTGATATCTTTTCCATTTTTCCCATTAACATAATATATTTTAGTTGAGTCTTTTGGTCTATAGTATAATCCACCTCCAAATTCTCCCATATCGATACCAATCAATTTTCCGTTAGGAATATCATATTCGACCGAAGCTTCATTCTTGTGTTTTGATATTTTTATTTTACCAGATTCTAAAGTAAAAATAAACTCTTTGTTTGATGAATGATTAAAATCATACCACTCTTTGCTATCCATTTCGGGAATTTTGCATTCTTCAAAGTCATTTAATGAATAGTTTTGACCGAAGCAAGAAGAGATGCTAAATAGAAATATTATTAAAAGTGGTTTCATTTGTTTCATTTTTAGTTCTTTACGGCTATATATCACCCAACGTTCTGGCACTACAGCGGGTTTGGGACTAAATTAAGCCCTATTTTCGGGTTTGCCAAATCAGCCCAAATACAAAACCATCTTTCCATTAACCCAATGCCCAAATCCGTTGTAGTGGCTGTTATGCCTTCGGTTTTTATTTTTTCAATGAATTCAAAAAATTGTTTTCTAATAATTTGCCCTCCTTTTCATTATTATAGCTAATTAAGACTCCAAATAAATGATCTTTAATAAGACTATTGTAATAAATTTGAGTTAAGACTAATTGATTATTACTTGCATTATATCCCTCTACTTTTATTTTGTGAAAATTATATTTTCCAATTTTAACATTTGAAGTTTTAAAATCAAACTTTGCATTATTAATTTTTGAGCAAGATTGTTTTAAAAGGTTAAGAGTCATTTTTTCGTTTTCTTCAAACGTAATTTTCTTATTATTAAATGGGTTAAAACTTGCGGAAAATGTGTTTTTACTGTCTAAATAAAATCCAATTAAATGAGTTCTATTTTGAATTGTTACATTATTTGGAAGGTTTTTTTTGAGTTCTGTATTTCCTTTTTTTTCTAATGTTTCAAGTTCTTGCACTTTGGTAAGATTATAGTTTTTAGGAATATTTATTTTCCATTCAAATCTGTTGCAGACATAATTTCCCTTTTCTATTTTTCCATTTCCTTGAGAAAAAGCATAATTTATTGAAACTAAAAGTAATAGTATTGTAATTTTCATATTCATATTTTCTGTTGTTTTACGTTAAGCTCTAAACTGAGGCATAACTAGTATATAGGTCTGACAAAATCAGACTTATTACCCTCAAATCGGGTTGCTTTGTCTGACAAAATCAGAATTTACTTTTTTAGCTAATATATAAATAAATCTTACAAATATTTTCTGTAAACCTTTTTATTTGTCAATTATTTCTTTAAAGATTGGAGCTGGATTTGGAGTTTATTTTTCTTTTGAAAATAGATGCTCCTAGCCCTGATGGTAGCGGCATCCTTTCCTGCCAGGGTTTGGCAGGAAAGATATAGCGGACAGCGGGAAATAGCTCCATAAAAAAAACCACCCTTATTGAAAAGGATGGTTTCCGGTTGTGTATAGAAATTAGAATTTAGTTTTTAGTTTCGATTTGTTTGGATAAAGTGGGTTCGTTTTTATTCATCATCTTAGTGATGGTGATATGCATCCATATCAGACAGATTATCGAGAATAACAATACAAACATCCACGAGCTGGACCAGAGTCCGGTGAAATTAAGCAGGTAACTAAAGATAATTGGGCAAAAGAACCCGCCCAGACCTCCTAATAATCCTACCATTCCTCCCACGATACCTACTTCGTTTGGGAAATATTCAGGAATGTGTTTGTACACCGCTGCCTTACCTATTCCCCAGGAAATACCAATTAACACTACCAATACCAGATATACCCACATATTAGCATCAAACCTGATTTTAGTAATTCCTCTGGCCAGCAGTTCTTTCTTGGCTACACTTTGATTTTCGGCCACGATTACTTCCTGCCATGAAGTTTTAGTTGGAAAAATACCGCTGCCATCGCTTGTAATTTCTTTTTTGGCTTCAACAGCTATAGCGGTGCCGTCAATTTTAATATTTGTAGGAGACACTGCCGTAACAACACCGGCTTGTTTGGCCATGATTCCCGCACCTGCAGTAGTTACTTCCATTTTAGGAACCATCAGTAAAGCACTTAACACCACTGAAGAACCCAGTACCCAGTACATTACTTTTCGGGCTCCGTACTTATCGGATAAATAACCTCCAAAAGCACGAATTACTCCGGATGGTAAACTGAATAAGGTAGCAAACATTCCGCCCATCACTAAGCTCGTTTGGTACACATTCATAAAATTAGGTAACAACCATTGCGAGTAAGCCACAAAACAGCCAAATACCAGGAAATAGTAAGCACCAAAGCGCCATACACGCACACAGCCTAAGGTGGTTAACATTTGCGGAATGGTCTTAGTTGATTTTTCCATTTTTCTATTTTCTGCAAAAAACAAAAAGAGTACTCCGATAATTAATAAGACTGCTCCATAAATCACGGGTAATAATTTCCAGCCGTTTTCAGGATCAGTAGCTGAGAACTGATTCAGTAATGAAGGTGCTATAAAGGTGGTAATTGCGGCTCCGGCATTTCCCATACCAAAAATCCCCAGTGCCCTGCCCTGCCATTCCTTGGGATACAACAGCGAGGTATAGCCCACTCCTACCGCAAAACTGGTTCCTACCATACCAAATAAAAAGCTTAAAAGAGCAAACATGGTAAAACTGCTGGCAAAAGGCAATAAAAACAACGGAATGGAACACAATAACAGCAATAATGAAAAAACATACTTACCGCCGAACTTATCGGTTAAAATACCCACAGGCAAACGCATTACGGCTCCTGTTAAAATAGGAATTCCAAGCAGCCAGCCTACCTGAATAACACTCCAGTTGAAAATTCCTTTTTCTACTAAATAAGTTACCAGCACCCCATTAAGCGTCCAGCAGGCAAAACATACTGTGAAGGCTAATGTATTAAGAAATAACATTCGGTGCGATTTGGATAATGAGTTTGCGTTTTTCATAACTACTTATATTTTTTGACAAATTTAAGTAGTATCATCGGTTAAAAAGTTGCGAAAACGCAGGTTTTACAAAATAATTAAGTAAAAATACGTATTTATATACGTATTTATTACTTATGCTTTTTTTTGACCGCTGATCACGCTGATTTAAAAGGATTTATCTTTGCCCCTTCCAAAACTTTGTAAACTTTAGGGTTAAAATCACCGCAGATTGCGCAAGTTAGCACAGATTAATCTTTATGCTCTTTGCGGTAATCTTTGTGTTCTTTACGGTTAAAAAGACGGTAATAAAAAATCCTGTCCTTAGCCGTAACTAAAAACAGGATTCAAAACAGAAGGGTAAATTATCCTTTTATTTAGATTTTTATATCAATGAATATTCAGTGGCTTTATTAGAAAGTTCCATCAGGTTTTTCACTTTCAGTTTCTTCATCAGGTTAAAACGATGTACTTCGGCAGTACGTTTACTGATTTCCAGAGCTTCGGCTATTTCTTTATTTCCTTTTCCGGATAATAACAGCGTCAGGATTTCTTTTTCTCTTTTGGTAATGGTTAAATCTTCGGCTAGAACAGGTTTAGGCTCTAATGTGCTGGCTGCACTGGTTAACTGATTGATTAATATAGAAGAAATATCTCCGGTGAAATACTTTCCTCCGTTTGCCACAGCATGCAAAGCTTTCATAAATTCTTCTTTGCTCGAACCTTTCAACAAATAACCATCGGCACCTGCCTTAATTGATTTCAGCACATATTCTTCTGATTCATGCATCGATAACACAATAATTTTGACCGTGTTATTCTGATTGCGCAGTTTTTCCACCACGTCAATACCGGTATGATGCGGCATTCTGATATCCACAATTAATAAGTCAGGCTTAGTAGCGGTTACTACCTCTAAAGCTTCTAATCCATCGGTCGCTTCGCCTACTACTTCAATGTTTTTTTCGCTTTCTAAAAGTGATTTAATACCATCTCTCACAAAAAAATGATCGTCTGCCAGTACCACTCGAATTGTATCGTTCATAACTTACTGCGTTTAATAAATTAAATTACCTACTTAGTTTAAAGTAGTGCAATATACGTGTTTTTTACGTATTTTATTTTAAAATTATATCGGAATATTAAAGGTTATACGGGTACCTTCGCCCGGAATAGAGTTGATAAACACCCTTCCGTTAATGTACCTTACCCGTTCTTTCATAAACAATAATCCCATTCCTGACTCGCTGTTTCTCTTTTTTTCTACAGAGGCAACATCAAATCCTTTACCGTTATCATCCACCGTAATACTTAGTATTTTATTACTGTGTGAAAGTTGTACAATAATATGAGAAGACTCCGCATATTTTATAGCATTATTAATCGCTTCCTGTGTTAAACGATAGATATTGATTTCGATTAAAGAGTCTAAACGCTGATCAAATTCGGTTTTATTGTAGAACTGAATGTTTTTTCCGGTAAGCTTAGTGAGTTCTAAAGCTAGTTTAGAAATAGACGGAACAATGCCATGATCACTCAATTCGGGCGGCATCAGATTAAAAGTTGCCGTACGTACGCCTTTGATAATATCCAGAGACAACTTTTTAAGGTATTCTATCTTCTGCGTCGATTTTTCTTTATCGTCTAAATTGATACTTTCCAAACTGAATTTCAATCCGGTAAGCATCTGACCTATTCCGTCGTGTATTTCGCGGGCAATTCGGTTTTGCTCGTTCTCCTGATTTTCAACAATTTTGCTCGAAATGATTTTTTGCTGATTAATCCGTTCTACAATATTTTCCCGATTCAGTCGCTCTACTTCTAATTCGGCATTTTTCCTAACAGTAATATTAAAACATATCACCAGTAATTCAGACTCTTCCTTTCTAATCCGAACCGGAATCATAGACATATCCAGCCAGAGCGTATCTCCGTTTCTGTCAGTTGTATTGAGTTCCCCCTGCCAGCCTCCTCTTTGCTTATCTGTTATAATCTGATCAATTGCCTGCTGTTCTTTTTCAACGGCTGTAATGGCTTTAGAAAAACTTTTATCTGTATCAAAAGAGGGATTGTATTGCAGCAGCTTTGCAAATTTTTCTCCCATGTGGATAATTTTTCCCTGTGGAGTAATGCGGCAATACAATAAAGTATTTTCCATTGCAAAATTGAGCGATTTCAATTCTTTTACGGAGTTTTCTTTAATAATACTAATCGCTTCTGTATCCCGTGCCAGCTTGATAGCTCTTCTTTCTGAAACGAGTAATTTAGAAATCAGCAATTCAATTTTTTTATTGGTAGGCTTAAAAATAAAAAGAAACTCTAAAAATAAGACAAACAACGTAAAACTCAGAATTCCGTATTCAATATTACGCTGACGGGTTACTTTATCTAAAGCTTCATGTTCATACTGCCCTACAATACGGTTCATTTTAGCAATAAAAACGGCTACATTGTCAAGAATTATTTGTACTTCTTTATTGTTTTCTGACCGAAAATCAGCGTTGTTTCTATTGTTCAGATACCGGATTGTAGCACTGTCAATAAGATCGACATTTGACTTTATATTTTTAAATAAGGACAGCAGTGTAGTGCTTTTCTCTTTTGGAAAATTAAGACTGTCGTTTCCTTTTTCTAAAGCAAGATGCGTAAATTTCCAGAGTGCCAGCGTTTTCTTTATATTCGAAATCTGTACCTCACGATTGGAATCTTTTGAAAAAGAATGTAATATCAATACTTCTTTAGCCAGTTTCTGACTCAGCATACGCTGTTTTCCGGAAATATTAATCAGCCGGGAATCATTAATCTGACTGCTGATATTATGCTGGATGAGCAGCTGACTTAAAAGTACCGTAACAGCAATCGTAACTAATGCAAACAAATACATCTGCTTTAGTTTTTTAAAATTAAGTTTATCCGATAATGCTTTTACTTCTTTTGTCATAATGGAGTCTAATTACAATCCCAGAGCGTCTTTAATTAATTGAAGATTAGAAGGAGTGTAATTAATTTTCAGGGCGGCCTGATGTCCTTTGTCCGACATTTTATTCCAGGTTTTCAGAATAATATTTTTGAGTTTTTCGGTATCGTGTTTTTCGACAAAAGGTTCAAGATAAAACTCTAAAAAAACCAGGCAGATTACATCTTCCAGTAATTGTGTTTCCTCGTCTTTTTTAAGTAATTTTTTTTCGATTAAGAAAGAAACCCTGGCAATAAATTCAGCATTGTATCCCGCTTTTTCCAGAATTCCTGCTGTAGTTTTAGCATGGAATTTTTTTAAATCCTCTCGCCATTTTAAATAGCCCACTCGATCCATAGGGTAAGATTCTCTGGCTATTTTCCAACGGCAAATGTGTTGCGCTTTGGCAGCAATCTGAACCTCTTCAGAAGCATCAGGACAAAAATCCATAAGTCTTTTATACATCCTGTCAGAGTATAACAGTTCTTTAGGAAAACTTATGGATTCGTGTGTTTCTATGTTTGGATCCTGTGCATTTTCGGCATCAATCCATTGGCTTGCCTGTTGAAATGGTGTAGTTGTCATTTGGTGTATTTTTGATATTTCAAAGATACATATTTAATCCATAAACCCAATCAATACTTCGTCTTCCACAATTTTCACAGGGTAGGTTGCAATTTTTAAATCATCACCGCTTAAGTTACTTCCGTCCTTCAAAGAGAAAGTTTTCTTGTGGATGGGACAGGCAATTTTAGGCAATTCATCAACTGAACCTATCATTCCTCTTGAAAGTACCATCTCCATTTTATGAGGACACAAATTCTGACAGGCATACCATTCATTTCTTCTTTCAAAGTTTATCACAGCAATTTGTTTGTCTTTGTATTTCACACATCCACCTCCATCAGCTGGAAAATCGGCAGTTTTTCCGGCGTTAAACCATACTTTTACATTATCCGGAGTTACTGATTCATATTTGTTTAATATATTTTCCATGTCATCTTATTTTTGATTTTATTTTCCTGATTTTAAATGCATCAGGAAAACAAATAATTCCTTAAATTATAAACTACTCTTTTGAAAATATTACCAGGCTACAGGCATTTTTTGATCTCTAAGCGGGATGTATTCAATTGTCTCATCACGATCATCTGAATTTGTAAAATGTCTGAAACGTTTCATCATTTCCGGATCTTCGATTGCCTGCTTCCACTCACATTCGAAAGTATCTACTAATTGTTGCATTTCAGCTTCCAGCGTTTCGTTGATTCCCAGACTGTCGTTGATGATTACATTTTTAAGATAATCAAGTCCGCCTTCCAGTTTTTCTAACCAGGTAGAAGTTCTAACCAGTGGTCCCGCAGTACGGATGTAGTACATAAGAAAACGATCCATGTATTTAAAGACAGTTTCTTTGTCAATTTGTTCTGCTAAAAGTACTGCGTGCTTTGGGTTAGCTCCACCATTTCCGCAGATATAAAGATTCCACCCGCCTTCAACCGCAATCACTCCAAAATCTTTCCCTCTGGCTTCTGCACATTCTCTGATACAGGCAGAAACACCTCCTTTTAATTTATGCGGAGAACGAATTCCTCTGTAACGGTTTTCCAGTTCGATGGCCAATGTGGTACTGTCGTCCATACCGTAACGGCACCAGGCGTTTCCTACACAACTTTTTACTGCTCTTAAAGATTTCCCATAAGCATGACCACTTTCGAAACCTTTGTCAATTAATTTTTTCCAGATAGCCGGCAAATCATTTAGTTCGGCACCAAATAAATCCACACGTTGTGCTCCGGTTATTTTAGTATATAAATTGTATTCTTTCGCTACTTCACCTATTGCGATTAATTTCTCGGCAGTTACTTCACCACCAGCCATTCTTGGCACAACAGAATAGGTTCCGTTTCTTTGAATATTAGCTAAAAATCTATCGTTGGAATCCTGAGAAGTTACGTGTTTGTTAGCAGTATCATTATAAATACTGGAGAAAATAGATGATAATACAGGACGGCAAATTTCACAACCATCTCCTTTTCCTATAGTCCCTAACACTTCGTTATGATTGGTGAATTTATTGATTTTTACAATATCAAATAATTCCTGACGGCTGTAAGCAAAATGCTCACAAACTACATCTTTCACCTCTTTTCCTAATGATTTCTGAGCTTCTTTTACTAAGTCGGCAACCATTGGCTTACAACCACCACAACCCGAAGTTGCTTTGGTTGCTTTTACCACATCACCAAAAGTTTCACAGCTTCCGTCAGTAATAGAACAGCAAATAGCACCTTTAGTAACATTCTCACAAGAACAGATTACGGCTGTATCCGGCAAATCCATAGCGCTTCCCATAGAAGAAGACTCTCCTCCTCTGGCACCCAGAATTAAATCTTCCGGGTTTTTAGGAATCGCCATTCCGTTGCTGTAAATCTGAAATAAAGTATTGTAATCGCTTGAATCACCTACTAAAATCCCACCCAAAAGTTTCGTTCCGTCTTTAGAAATATTGATTCTTTTGTAGATTCCGTTTAGTTTATTTTCATAAACAATAGGGGTTCCTTCCTGATGTTCTATAAATGGATCACCAAAGCTTGCTACCTCAACGCCAATTAATTTTAACTGAGTCGACATATCAATACTCTCTCTCATGGTTTTCTCTCCTTGCAAAATTTGCTCAGCAGCCACATCGGCCATTTCATAACCCGGAGCAACAAGTCCGTAAATCATGTGGTTGTATAGAGCAACTTCTCCAATAGCAAAAATATTTGGGTCGGAAGTCTGCATTTTGTTGTTTACCACAACTCCGCCACGAACACCAACTTCAAGACCTGCTCCTCTTCCCAGTTCATCACGTGGTTTGATACCTGCTGAAATCACAAGCATATCCACTTTTAAAAGTTCTTCTTCTTCAAACATCATTCCGGTAATGTAATCATCACCGTCAATAAACTGAGTAGATTTACTTAGATGTATTTTAATATTCAGTTCTTCAATTTTAGAACGAAGCATATTACTGGCACCTTTATCTAATTGTCTTGGCATCAAACGCGGAGCAAATTCCACCACGTGAGGATTCAATCCTAAATCACGTACTGCCTTTGCAGCTTCCAGTCCAAGCAAGCCTCCTCCTAAAACCGCAGCTTCAGTCGCACCGTTTTGCTTTATTTTTTTGGCGTAAGCCATAATAGCATCCAGATCTTCTATTGTTCTGTAAACAAAAACACCTTCTTTCTCCACACCTTCAATTGGCGGAACAAAAGCAGCTGAACCGGTAGCCAATACCAGATAATCATAAGAATGCGTTTTCTCCAGATGCGTTGTAATAGTTTTGTTTTCTTTATGAATATCAGTAACTAATTCAGAGGTATTTAATATGATATTATTTTCTTCGTACCATGCTGCAGTTGACATTGATAAATCATCAGCTGACTTTCCTGCAAAGTATTCACTAAGGTGAACACGGTCATAAGCACGTCTAGGCTCTTCACCAAATACGGTAATTTGATATTTTTCCTGTCCAGATTTTGAAACGAATTTTTCGCAAAACTTGAAACCCACCATGCCGTTTCCGACTACAATTATTTTTATCATAATATCATTATTAAGTATTACGAAGCAAATATACGTATAAATACTTAACTAATATACTTAATTTTTATTTTTTGCTCTGAATTAAGATATTATGAAAAGGAAGGTGTTAAAATATAAAATATGTAAAAAAGGGTGGTTGTTTTTTTAATTTTCTAATGATTCAAAGCTGTTTATCCTGTATGTATAGCTGTTTTTATGATTTCACAAAAGAATAAAACCTAAAAATGCTTTAAAAAAACACTTTCACACAAAAAGCATTCGAAATAAGCTCCTAAAAATACTTATTAACGAATGCTTTTATTATAACTGAAATAAATCTGATTAAGTACGACTACTTAATTGGTAACAAAATATTTCTTTTGGAACCAGAATGCTACATTTACCAATGCGATTAAAGCCGGAACTTCCACCAAAGGTCCTATAACACCTGCAAAAGCCTGTCCGCTATTGATACCAAATACACCAATAGCCACTGCTATAGCCAATTCAAAATTATTTCCCGTCGCCGTAAAGGCAATAGCGGTACTTTTAGAATAATCGGCTCCAAAATATTTTCCTGTAAAAAAACTTATGATAAACATAATTACAAAATAAATCACCAATGGAATTGCAATTCGAACCACATCCATCGGAATCTGAACAATTAATACTCCTTTTAAACTAAACATAATTACAATAGTAAACAACAAAGCGATTAATGTTATTGGAGAAATCATAGGTATAAATTTCTGTTGAAACCATTCACTACCTTTAAAGTAAATCAGACTATAACGACTAATGATTCCTAAGGCAAACGGAATCCCTAAATAAACAGCAACACTTTCGGCAATCTGAGCAATACTAATAGCAACTTCAAATCCTGAAAAACCAAAATAAGGAGGCAAAACCGTGATAAATACATAGGCATAAACACTATACAGCACCACCTGAAAAATACTGTTTAAAGCAATAAGGCCTGCTGCATATTCGCGATTTCCTTCAGCAAGGTCATTCCACACCACCACCATAGCGATACATCGGGCCAAACCAATTAAGATGACACCAATCCTATATTCCGGATAGTCTTTTAGAAAAACAAGTGCCAGTAGAAACATCAAAACAGGACCTATAATCCAATTGAGAAACAGCGAAGCAGTCAATATTTTGATATTTTTAAAGACAGCTCCCATTTCTTCGTATTTTACTTTGGCTAACGGAGGATACATCATAAGAATCAATCCGACAGCCAGCGGAATATTAGTTGTTCCGCTGGAAAAGAAATTAATAAACGATCCGCTGGAAGGAAAAAAATTACCAATAAGAACCCCAGAAACCATCGCCAAGAAAATCCAAAGAGTCAGATAACGGTCTAAAAAGCTAAGTTTTTTTCTTTTAAATGCCGGAGCACAATTTGTAACTGACATATTATTTTTTTATTTGTGAAAAAACATAAAAGAGCTCGGTACCAATCTGAATACTTCTTTCTTCGTACTTCTCAGCCTGTTGCGGTATATTATCAAAAGCTTTGGGATCTTCAAAAGTTATTGGAATACGTTTTTCTGCACCTGCAATAAAAGGACAACCTCCGTCGGCCTGAGAACAGGTCATAATTGCAGCAAATTGAGATTGCGGATTAAAGCTATCATCATAGGTTTTAGAAAATCCTATAACGGGATGCGCATTTTCTGAAAATTTAATACTATAAACAGGATTCACTCCTTCTTCAATAATCGTAATTTGGAATCCTTGATTGGTCAAGGTTTGAGCTACCATTGGGAATAAAGCAGTAGCCTCGGTTCCGCCGGAATAGCAAAATACATTTTTAACATCATAATAAGCCGCAGCTGTTTGTGCCCAGACTTGCGATAAATGGCTTCTTCTGGAATTATGGGTACATATTAAATTTAGTCTTATTTCCTGATTGTTGTTTACTTTATTCTGGATAAAATCTACCAAAGGTTGTAATACCAATTTTCGATCTTCAGCTATATTTTCGAAATTAAAATTCTGAATTACTTTTTCAATTTTTGAAAAGAGCTCCGTTTGAGTTGCAGTCATTTTTAATGTTTTGAGTTTAAAGTGAATTTATTTAGCAACAACTGCCTCCAGGTGTACAACTCTGAGATTGAATTGTAATTTCGCCTACTTTTACTTTTTGTTTTTCCTGAGGAATCCCACATTGCTCTACAGCTAAACAGGCAGTCTTTTTGTTTAACAGAATAAAGTTTTTTCCATCAAAGTCTAAATCGTACTTGCCGATTGTAGTTGATTGGTATTCGACTTCTATTTCAGAATCTTCAATTCCCAATATCTTTTCAGATAATGCAATAATATTTAAAAGTTTCGCAGGTTTTAAACGATGCTCAAAATCATTAGCATCCCAAAGCTGAAAATTAACTTTCTTTTCATTTCTGACTATACCTCCACAGTCAATAAATTTTTTATTTATTAGTCCTATTTCAGTTACATGAAAATGTTCCGGAACAGCAGTTCCATTTTCTAACACAAAATCAACATGATTTATACTGCCTAATATATGCTTGATTTCTGATAAGTTCATGACTTTATAATTTTAAATTTAACAACATTGATTAGTATTATCAAAATAACTGTCTAAGCTTTCAAAAAAAGATTTTATTTTTCTAAAACCTTCTTCGTCCAGACAATAACAAATAGCATTTCCTTCAAGATTTCCTTTAATCAAACCTGCATTTTTCAGTTCTTTCAAATGTTGGGATACTGTAGGCTGAGCCAGTGGCAGTTCATTTACAATATCTCCGCAAATACAACTCCTCACTTTAATTAAATACTGTATAATGGCTATTCTGGCCGGATGACCAATAGCTTTAGCCAAGCCGGACAATTGATTTTGCTCTTCTGTAAAATTTTCACTTTTAGTAATACCCATCGTTATATTTTTATATTGCAATATTACGATAATAAAATCAAACTGCAATTTTAATTTTTAAAATAAAAAAACTCCTTTAAAATGAATTCTTTAAAGGAGTTTGTATATGTTAGATTACTTGTTTAGGAATGGCATGAAAACCAATTGATTTAACGCGTTTTTCAATCTCATCAATACTAATTACTTTGTTTGTAAGTACGGTAAATTCTCTGGGAAAAATGGAATTATTAAGTTGTACCTCAGTGATTCCATCCAATTTTAAAAGATTTTCTCTGATTGCCTTTAATTCGCTGTCTTCTTTAGCATCAGTACCAAACACTTTTCCGTGTTCTCCGGGAATAACATTATCTGTCAATAAACTCATGATTTTTATATTTTAAATTAGTACTATTATCGTAGTGACATAGTTTGTATCAGTTAAATTTAAACATTTATCACGGATTAACTTTTAATTACAGTCTCAAATTTTTGTGAATTTTTCGAGTTATATTAACATTCTTTTCTGTTTCTATACTTAGGAACTGCTCTAAAATAAAAAAACCACAACATAAAAATGTTATGGTTTTTTTAGTATTTAAAAAGGAATTACTTTTTAGTCATTGTAAACATTTGAACCATGTTCGTGAATATCTAATCCGTCAATTTCTTCTTCTTTAGTAACTCTTAGTCCCATTAATTTTTTAAGGATAAAAAGGATAATAAAAGTAGTCACCATCGCCCATGCACCTATTGCAACTACCCCAGTTACCTGAACACCTAATTTCTCAAATCCACCACCATAAAGCAAACCTCCATCGGTAGCAAACACACCTACTAGGATAGTACCTAAAGCACCACATACACCGTGTACAGAAACAGCTCCTACAGGATCGTCAATTTTAAGTTTTTTATCAATAAATTCAATAGAGAATACAACGGCTATACCACAAATCAATCCAATCCAGAAAGCTCCCATCGCACTTACAGCAGCACATCCAGCAGTTACACCTACAAGTCCTGCTAAAACACCGTTTAACGTCATTGAAACATCCGGTTTTTTATAAATAATCCAAGTAACAAACATTGCTGCTAAAGCTCCGGCTGCACCTGCTAAATTTGTTGTAATGAATACTCCTGCAACTGCTAAAGCATTGTCTCCAGAAATAGCTAACTGAGAACCCGGATTAAATCCGAACCAGCCTAACCAAAGAATAAACACTCCCAAAGCACCTAAAACAATATTGTGCCCAGGTATTGCGTTTGAAGATCCGTCTGCATTATATTTTCCAATTCTAGGTCCTACCATTGCAGCAGCAACCAAAGAAGCCCATCCTCCTAAAGAGTGCACAACAGTTGATCCCGCAAAATCAGTAAAGCCCATTTCAGCTAACCATCCGCCTCCGTTCCAAACCCAGCTTCCTGAGATAGGATAGATTACTAATGTCATCAATAAAGAGAAAAATAAGTATGTTGTAAATTTTGTTCTTTCAGCAATCGCTCCTGAAACGATAGTTGCAGCAGTTGCAGCAAAAACAGTCTGAAAGAATAAACTGTGCATATCAGCAGCAGAATCAAAGAACAAACTTGGTGTCCCTATAAAACCACTAATTGAATCTCCGTACATTAAAGAGTAACCTATTGCCCAGAAAGCAACACTACCAATACAGAAATCCATTAAATTTTTCATTATAATATTTCCTGTGTTTTTAGATCTTGTAAAACCAGCTTCTACCAAAGTAAAACCAGCTTGCATGAAAAACACTAAAATTCCGCAGATCAATACCCACATTAAGTCTAATACAGCATTCGTATCCATAATATATATTTTTATTAGTTAATTTTAAAAAATGTTTTAGTTAACAGCGTCTGTTCCTTTTTCTTTAGTTCTGATTCGGTATGTCTCAATAACATCAGAAACGAATACTTTTCCGTCCCCTACCATTCCGGTACCGGCAGCATTTAAAATAGCATCGACAGTTCTTTCTAAAAAAGGATCAGAAACAACAATAGAAATGTATCTTCTTTGGATATCAGAAGTACTGTAAGTAATTCCTCGGTATACATGTCCTTCTTTTTCATTACCAACACCGGTAACATCCCAGTAGGTAAAAAAGTTAACCTCAATTTGGTGTAAAGCTTTTTTTACTTCATCAAATTTTGATTTTCGTATCACTGCTTCGATTTTTTTCATAATAAGTGGATTTAAATTGATTTATGGTAAAAGTTTTTTATTGTTTATTTATTTATAGTCTTTCAATTATAAATTTTGGTTTAAATTTTCTACTTGTTTTTCGGATTAGCTTGTTTTCTCATTTGTAATTTAGTTTTGGTTGAATGTTTTTTAATTTTTACTGCTTTGTCTTTTTTGGAATATTGTTAATATTTTGTTGTTTTGTTATTGATAATGGCGAATTTATTAACTTTTGGTTTAAAAAAGTCAAAGAATTAATATTTTTTGCTCAAAATCCGAAAGAATTATCAATAACCGAAAATCAAATCAAAATAATAGATAAAATTTAATTTCAACTTATGTATTTTGATTTATTCACAATATATTTTGAATAGACACCCTTAAAAAATAGGGGTATTATATAATTTTAACACTTAAAAAAGAGCAAAAAATACAATTTTAAACATAAAAACACGTTTTGAGTCAAAAAAAATAGGGTACAGAGCAAAATATTTAAAAAAACAAGCTTTTCTATTAAAGCAAAAAAAAGAGCAGCTCTGTATATAAAAACAAAAAAAATGCTCATATAAGAAAACGTTTTTAAAAGCAGTTTGTTTAAGAAGCAAACAATAAAAGCAAAAAAACATATTACAGAGTAATCGATACAAACAGAGAATTGATTTCCGTTTTTTTAATCTCTTTAATTTATTACAAAAAAAAGAAACCCTTTCAGTCAGAGACTAAAAGGGTTGTGTAAATTATTTAAAAAAATGAAATTATAGTTTTGGCATATTGGTAACCAGCGTTTCAATAAACTTACTGATAGGACCTTTTACCATCATGGCCATCATGGGATTAAAACTTCCTTCGAAATCTAATTTTACAGCACTTGAATTAGCAGAAACACGATCAATAACAGTTATAAGAGTAAAAGGCACTTTATCAGATGCAGAACCAAAGACAATTTTATTGGGAGCCATCTTTTCTTTAATCTTCAATTGAATTTCAGGCATCCCTTTTAATCCAAACAAAAAAGAATCTTCTCCGATAACTTCAAACTTAGCAATGTTTTCCGGCATCAGTTTTTCAAAATTCTTCATGTCAGTCAACAATTCAAACAATTCCTCTGCCGATTTTTCAACGTTAACTTTTGGACTTTCTAAGTTCATGATTGTTTTATTATTTAGTCTCTACTTGTCCCCAAGTCGAAGGAGTAACACTCCATTCTCTTAAAGTTTTTTCTTCTTTTTCAGTAATGTAACTTTTAGCCACAGCCAAATTCAGTAGATTCTGATAATTACTTAATGTATATAAATCTAATTTTGCTTTTTTAAAATTTTCTTCAGCAACATCAAATCCATACGTAAATATAGCCGCCATACCTTTAATATTTGCTCCTGCTGCACGTAAAGCTTCAACAGCCAGTAAACTACTGTTCCCGGTACTAATTAAATCTTCAACCACTACAACATTCTGCCCTTTTTGCAGGAAGCCTTCCACCTGATTCTGGCGACCGTGTTTTTTAGGTTCAGGACGAACATACACAAAAGGCAACCCCATGCTTTCGGCAACGAGCATACCTATACCGATAGCTCCTGTAGCAACACCGGCAATTACATCTGGTTTCCCAAATTGTTTCTCAATATTTTTTGCAAATTCATCTCTGACATAATTTCGTATGCTTGGAAATGAAAGAATTAGACGGTTATCACAATAAATCGGTGATTTCCATCCGGAAGCCCATGTAAAAGAATTTTCAGGATTCAATTTAATTGCATTTATTTGTAAAAGCAATTCGGCTGTTTTTTCGGCTGTATCTTTATTAAAAATCATAGTACAAATGTATAAAGTTTTTGTTAACGACAAACCACTTTTTTTGACAAATAAAATCTCCAGAGAGACAGATTTTCAGTTGTTTTTATTAGAAAGTATTGATATCAAGCAAATTATAATCAAAATCTTTCAAAATAAAATTCAAAAAGCCTATCTCTACCATCCTGATGAGAAAGAGATTATGAAAACTCTAAAATCTAAAATCCCTGTAAACAAAGCCGGCGGAGGCTTAGTTTATAATAAAAAGGGAGAGGTTTTATTTATCTTTCGAAATGGAAAATGGGATTTACCTAAAGGCGGTGTCGAAAAAAAGGAAGAAATCGAACAGACCGCTATGCGTGAAGTAGAAGAAGAAACCGGAGTGAATCAGTTACGAATTACCAATAAATTACAAAAAACCTATCATGTTTTTAAACGTAATGGTGTTTATAAATTAAAAGTTACCCATTGGTTTGAAATGCATTCTGATTTTGAAGGAACACCACAGGGACAACTCGATGAAGGCATTGAAAAAGTAGCCTGGATTCATCCTGATGCAATTCCCGAGATCCTGAAAAACTCCTATGAAAACATCAAACTATTATTTGAAAAAGAAGAAGAATTAAAATTGTAATTTTATCAGGACAAAGCAGATTGCCAAATAAATGATTTCAACTAACGATTAAATATATTTAACTATGGGATTATTTTCAGCATTACTTGGAAACGCAGGAACGGTCAGCCAGGAAGATTTACTAAAAGATTACGGAAAATTATTAATTAATGGCGAAGAAATTGAACTGGGTTTTAAACTTATCCGGGACGTATTTATTTTCACCAACAAAAGGCTTATTTTAGTTGACAAACAAGGTTTAACAGCAAGTAAAGTCGAATACAAATCAATTAGTTATAAAAGCATTTCAAGATTTAGCATTGAAACCGCCGGGACTTTTGATTTAGAAGCCGAATTGAAAATCTGGGTTTCCAGTGAACAAGTTCCAAGCATCAGAAAACAATTCAACAAATCAGTGAATGTGTATGATGTTCACAATGTTTTAGCAACACACGTTTTAAAATAAAGACTTCTGATATTTTTTTTTTACAGAAAATGAAAAAGCTATCTTAAAGTTACTCACTTCAAGATAGCTTTTTGTATAATTTAAGCCTGATTATCTGGAATAATTTGGAGCTTCTTTAGTAATCGTAACATTATGAGGGTGACTTTCAGAAATTCCGCTTGAAGTCAAACGAACAAAACGTCCCGTTTCCTGTAATGTAGCAATATCTTTAGCACCACAATACCCCATTCCGGCACGAAGTCCACCAATAAACTGCAGCATGCTTTCGTTTAATTCCCCTTTGTAAGGTACACGACCTACAATTCCTTCCGGAACTAGTTTCTTCACATCATCTTCTACATCCTGGAAATAACGGTCTTTAGAACCTGTTTGCATTGCTTCCACAGAACCCATTCCTCTGTAAGATTTGAATTTTCTTCCTTCAAAAATAATTGTTTCTCCCGGAGATTCTTTAGTACCGGCTAAAAGCGAACCTAACATTACACAATCAGCTCCTGCCGCTATCGCTTTAGGAATATCTCCTGTATAACGAATTCCACCATCAGCAATTACAGGAACACCTGAGCCTTTAATAGCTGCTGCTACTTCTAAAACAGCAGAAAACTGAGGGAATCCAACACCTGCCACAATACGGGTAGTACAAATAGAACCAGGTCCGATTCCTACTTTTACTCCATCGGCTCCATTTTCAACTAAATATTTGGCAGCTTCCGGTGTAGCAATGTTTCCAACAATAACATCTAAATCCGGAAATTGTGCTTTAACTAATTTCAAAACATCTACCACACCTTTAGTATGTCCATGAGCGGTATCAATAATAACAGCATCAACACCAGCATTTACTAAGGCTGTAGCTCTTTCAACGGCATCGGCAGTAACACCTAAAGCTGCAGCTACACGTAAACGTCCAAATTTATCTTTATTAGCATTTGGTCGTTGATTTAATTTAGTAATATCTCTAAACGTAATCAGACCTACTAATGTGTTATCTTTATCTATAACAGGAAGTTTTTCAATTTTATGTCCCTGTAAAACAACTTCTGCCTGCTCCAATGAAGTTCCTTCGGCAACCGTAACCAGATTTTCACTGGTCATAACTTCAATAATTGGTCGGGTACTGTTTTTTTCGAAACGCAAATCACGATTGGTAACAATTCCTTTTAATTTTTGATTTTCATCAACAACCGGGATTCCACCAATACCGTATTCCTTCATTGCTGATTTAGCATCCGCTACAGTAGCGCTAAGTGGCAAAGTAACCGGATCGATAATCATACCTGATTCGGCACGCTTTACTTTTCTTACTTTAGCAGCTTGCTGCTCAATAGTCATGTTTTTATGTAAAACACCAATTCCTCCTTCTTGAGCCATAGCAATTGCCATAGAACTTTCGGTCACGGTATCCATAGCTGCAGATACAATAGGAACGTTAAGCGTTATGTTTCTTGAAAATTTTGTTTTGATACTCACTTCGCGAGGAAGCACATGCGAGTAATTAGGAACTAATAATACATCATCGTAAGTTAAACCTTCTCCGATAATCTTTGAGTTGTGTGCTATCATGTTGCAATTTCTAGTTGAATTGCGTGCAAATATAGCAAATTATTTTGACTTTTTATAATTCAAAATCCAATTTATTTAACAGTTGCTTATACTTATTATCAATAAGGGGGTTCATTACTGTCTTTGAAAATAAAATTAAATCCAAATTGGAACGAAAGACTATTCGCCTTAGAAACATCACGATATTCTAATAAATTATCAGCCATAAAATACATATTGAACTTTCCTAAATTAGCTGACAGTCCCAATCCTACATTCGTATAAGAATATGAGTCTAAGGTATAAGTTGCTTTAAGATGTAATTGATCAGAAATATGCCGCTGATAAAATCCCGTCAATGCAGTTATAGGAGTTCGGGGTGTACTCATCACAAAAAGCTGAGCCCCTACAGCATCCTTATATGTTTTTTCTCCGGATACACAAAGACAATCTTCATCAGCAGCTCTTCCAAAAGAGTATTGATAAGAAGCATTTAATTTTACAGGACGCCAGGTAGTATATTTATTGTATAAAGTATCTAAAGGAATCGCTTCTCTAAAATCATCATAAACGCTCTCCGGATCATTGGTATTTGAGAAATCAGGATTAATCCCTTCGTAGTTGTAATACCCTTTCAAGGTATAATTTTCAATGTCTTTGCTATGATTTACAAATCCTACATCAAGAATACTGGCTGTAATCTGAGTATTCTTTTTAGGATAATAAGTAAAACCTAAGTCAAAACCTAAACCCATATCTCCGCCAAACAATACTTGTTTCTGAATATCTCTGGCTATATCTCCCTCATATTCATCTGCTATATATTTTGAAATTCCTGAAGTTTTCAATTCCAGATTTGAATTAATTATCTGATTATAAACCGTGGTATTCGAATTAGTAGTAATTATGGAACCTGAATTTTGTGTAGAAGTTGCATTAAAACTGCTAAAATAAATTTTACCTCTTGCTCCTACTGTTAATTTATCGGAAACATTTTTATGAAATCCCAAATGCAAAACGGTAAGGACTTCAGCTTTTACACTTAAATCAGCCAGATTAAAAGATTTCCCAATATAATTCTGATTACCGTCTAAAGCTAAAATAGCCAGATCTTTTGGCATATAAGCAAACAAATCAAACTCCTGATACAAACCAAAAGAAAGATATCCTTTATTATCCAGCCAGTCTCCAAGTTTTATTCCACCATTAAGAATTTCTATTTGTTCGTTTACCGCTGCATGATCGCGTCGGCTGGTTGAATACACCACATTTCTTAATTTCTGATTGAAATCGACTCCGTCATTGGCAAACAAATCATACGCTGAAAATCCGGATGAAGCGGCTTTAAAGGAAAAACCGGAAAGTAAAGGGATACCAAAATAATATTTGTATTTAAAATCGGCGCCGGGATTTGTCATTAACGATTGCGGAACTGACGTAAAATTATATAATAATTGTTTGTTTTGTGAGAAACAATTTAGCGAAATTAAAAAGAAACCAACCACAACAATTTTTCTCATTCTATTTCTAAATATACGGTTGCACTGGAACGTAACTGTAAATTTCCTGTGGTATTTGGGGTAAAAGCCTGACCGGACTTTACCGACAATGCAAATTGAAGTTTTCGGGTATTTTTGAGCAATTGTAATTTAGCATTTTCAAAAATCTCCGTTTTGCTGACTATAATTGGCGCTGCTGTTGAAGCAGGAATATTAAAAGGGATAGTGTACAAAACCTTATCATCATTATTCAGCATAACAATATCGGCTTTAAAAGGCCTGTTTATAGTATTTGTAATTTCAAAATAACAATCTGCTTTTTGTAAATAATCATTGAGATACCTGTCTCTGAAAATATCAAAATCCTGAGAGTCAAAAACCAAATCATATTCTGAACCATCATCAGCCAGAAAATCAGTAGCTGCCACATTAAAATAGCTCAGATTTCCTTCGACTACAGGTTCTAATTTCAAATCATTAGCCTGATCAAAATTTAAATCACTTGAACAGGAAAAAGAGCACATTATCAAAAATGCCCAACACGTTATTTGAAAGAGATAATATTTTTTCAGCATAAGAATTCAAATACTTTCAGACTAAGAGAACGAAAATCAGAAAGTTTTATTATAAAAATTCATAATTAATAAAAAGAACCAAATAACTTTGAAGCCTCATTATAAGCACTTTCAAAACTCAGAGGATTCAGTTTTATATTTTCCTTATTAGCGGTAAAATAAGATAATAATTTTTCTGTTGGCATATTCCCTGTCAGTTCATCTTTAGCCATAGGGCATCCACCAAAACCCTGAATTGCACCATCAAATCGACGACATCCCGATTGATGAGCGGCTTCAATTTTTTCAAACCATTTATCATAAGTAGTATGTAAATGAGCTCCAAATTCCATCTGAGGATATGCCGGTATTAAATTCGAAAACAAGTACCGTATAACTTCCGGAGTTGAACTTCCAATTGTGTCGGACAGCGAAAGTATTTTAACTCCCATTGCGGCTAATTTTTCTGTCCACTCCCCTACAATATTCACATTCCATGGATCTCCATAAGGATTCCCAAACCCCATAGATAAATAAGCAACAACCTCTTTATTGTTCTTAGATGCTATTTCCAGAATTTCCTGTAAACTCACAATTGATTCTGCTATGGTTTTATGAGTATTACGCATCTGAAAATTTTCGGAAATAGAAAAAGGAAAACCTAAATACTGAATTGCTTCAAATTGCGCTGCTATCTCAGCCCCTTTTGTATTAGCAATAATTGCTAATAATTTACTTTTAGTTTCTGACAAATCCAATTGATCTAAAACCGCCGCGGTATCCTGCATTTGCGGAATGGCTTTTGGAGAAACAAAACTTCCAAAATCAATGGTATCAAACCCCACTCGCAATAAAGACTGAATGTACGCCACTTTCTTCTCGGTAGGAATAAAAGTTTTAATGCCCTGCATGGCATCACGTGGACATTCTATAATTTTTATTGGTTCCATAGATTTCAAAGATACTAAAACTTGCAAAGTGGCAAAATTTAGAACTCATAAAAAAAGCGTAACCTTATTAAGAATTACGCTTTTACTTTTATCTTTTTTTGAGTTAGTTTACATCCTGCTCAAAATCTTTTTATTGATAGCTTTTACTAAGGCCGGACCTTCATAAATAAAACCGGTGTAAAGCTGTACTAAGCTGGCGCCTGCATCTAACTTTTCAATAGCATCTTCAGCCGAATGAATTCCTCCCACTCCAATAATTGGAAAGGCTTTATTGCTTTTTTGAGAAAGAAAACGAATTACTTCAGTAGAACGTTTGCTTAACGGTTTTCCTGATAATCCGCCCATTTCGGCTTTATTTTCTGACTGTAAACCCTCACGCGAAATAGTCGTATTGGTTGCAATTACACCTGCAATTTGAGTTTCTTTTACAATATCTATGATATCCAATAATTGCTCATCGGTCAAATCAGGAGCAATTTTAAGCAAAATTGGTTTTTGTTTTGGCTTAGCCAGATTTTTATTTTGTAAAGTCTGCAACAGCTGTGTCAGTGGCTCTTTGTCTTGCAAGGCACGTAAATTTGGCGTATTAGGCGAACTTACGTTTACCACAAAATAATCCACATAATTATACAGCGCATCAAAACAGATTTCGTAATCCGAAGTAGCTTCTTCATTAGGAGTTACTTTATTTTTACCAATATTCCCCCCTATTAAAACTCCCGGATTTGATTTTAATCGTTCTACGGCTTCCATTACGCCACCGTTATTAAATCCCATACGGTTGATAATTGCTGAATCTTCTCTTAGTCTGAACAAGCGTTTTTTAGGATTTCCTTCCTGACCTTTTGGCGTTAAGGTACCAATTTCAATAAAACCAAAACCAAAATGAGACAATTCCTTGTATAATTTGGCATCCTTATCAAAACCCGCTGCAAGTCCAACAGGATTTTTAAATTTTAAACCAAAGACTTCCGTTTCTAATCTTTTGTCATTAACAACATACAATGATTTATAAATAGCCGAAAAACCAGGGATTTTAGAAGTAATACGAACTAATGAGAATGTAAAATGATGTATTTTTTCCGGATCAAAACAAAAAAATAGCGGTCGGATAAGCTGTTTATACATAGGATTTTAATTTGTGGTGCAAAAATAGAATTATATAAACGAATAAGAAATAATTGGTCTGCTTTTTTTAAGAACTCATTCTACTATTTTTTAAATTAAAATTAACGATCTGAAACAACCAGAATGTGTTTTCAAACAAAACTTTCAGTACTTTTAAATAAAAATATTACAGAATGAACATCAATAAAAACTGGCATCAAAAACATAGTGATAATCTAAGCTGGGGCAGCAGAATTGCAGACAGCGTGGCAAAAGGAATGGGCTCCTGGAGTTTTATAATCATTCAAACCGTATTTGTAATGATATGGATGGGACTTAATCTTATTGCTTATTGCAAACATTGGGATCCCTATCCTTTTATATTACTAAATCTTTTATTCTCCACACAAGCCGCTTATGCGGCTCCCATAATTATGATGGCGCAAAACCGCCAAAACGAAAGAGACCGTATCCAGGCTCAGGAAGATTACCAAACAAATAAAGAGGCTAAAATAGAAATTGAGGCATTGGCTGCAAAACTTAATTCTATTGAAGTGGAAAAATTAGATAAGATAATCAAAATGTTAGAAAACAATTCATGAATCTGATTACTTCCTTTTAATAATATCGGGTAATATCGGGATTGAATTGAAAATTTAATTCTTTCAGTTTTTTAGTATAAAAAAAATTAAAAAATTTACCATATTATTTAAAACAAGTCTAAATAAAAACTGTAGTTTTGTGAAATCATTAACAAGTATTTTTATAGTAATTAATATTTCACAAAAACATGAAAAGAGTATGTCTTATAAATACAAAGAAAGTATTTAAATTAGCATTAACCATTAGTATTATAATGGGACATTTGACTATCCTGGCTCAACACAGGAATAGTAGTATTAGAGGAACTGTTACGACAAAGGATGGCAAGCCGGCAGAATTTGTAAATGTTACTATCGAAGGAGGTAAATCTGCTCAGGTAGATACTAAAGGTAAATATATCCTTAAAGATATTCAAGCAGGTAATTATGTACTTATAGTAAATTATGTAGGTTTAGAAGAACAGAAACGTGAAATAATTTTAAAGGAAGGAGAAAATCAAATACAGGATTTTATTCTTTCAGAAAACAATCAACAATTAGAAGAAGTAGTAATTAATGGTGGACGAACCAACAAATTCTCTGTCAAAAAAACCACTACTTCCGCTAAAATGCCTTTAAGCAATTTAGAAAACCCTCAAATTTATACCACTATCCCTAAAACCCTTTTAACAGAACAAATGGTTACAGAGTTTAGTTTATCCCTTAAAAATTCTCCGGGAGTCTATAAACTTCAAAATAACAGAGGGATTAACAGTGATGGGGCTTCCTTTTATGCCATGCGTGGATTCAGAACAGAAGCCGCTTTTGTTGACGGAGTACCATCGCAAACTAATGGAGAAATAGAACCTGCTAACATTGAGCGTGTTGAATTAATCAAAGGACCATCCGGAACACTTTTTGGAGGTGCAGTAGTTTCTTTTGGCGGATTAATTAATATCGTAACAAAGAAACCTTTGGATACTTTAGGTGGAGAAGCTAATTTTACTACAGGCAGTTATGGATTAAACCGTTTGAGTGCTGATGTATACGGACCTGTTAACAATGAAAAGAAATTATTTTTCCGTATCAATACTGCTTATCAAAATCAAAGTAGTTTTCAGGATGCCGGTTTTAAAAGATCTTTTTTTGTAGCTCCTACGCTGGAATATCGTTCCAGCGAGCGTTTAAATCTGAGTTTAACTGCAAGCTTTTATTCGCTGGAAGGAACAAGTCCTGCTACTATATTCCTAAACAGAGTACGCCCCTATATAGCCACTACTCCGGCAGAATTAAATTTTAACTGGAAAAGATCATTCACCAGTAATGATTTAGTTATGAAGAACCCAACGGTAAACATCAAAGGGCAAATCAATTATAAACTTTCAGATAATTGGAACTCACAAACTATTTATTCAGCTAACAGCCGTAGATCAAACGGATTTTATCTTTATTCTTTCTTAAGAGGAGCTGCAAGCGATGAAATGTTAGAACGCAATGTATCATTACAAAATACGGTTAATACCGCAACAGATTTACAGCAAAATTTTATTGGAGACTTTAAATTATTAGGATTACGTAACAGAATGGTAATTGGTCTTGATTATTTAAATCAAACTATTAATAATGATAATTCTCCGTATATCGTTTTTGACAATGTAAGTGGTTTGAATCCACAAGATGCAAACTATACTAAAATATCTAAAGCAGCTGTTGAGAGCAGACTAGCAACATCTACAGCAACACCAACTAAAAACAACACTAAGGCTAATATTTACAGTGTATATGCTTCAGATGTATTAAATATTACCGATAGATTAATGGGAATGCTGAGTCTTAGAGTGGACCGTTTTCAAAATCGTGGAACTATTAATCAAGCAACTGCAACTCTTTTGACGAATTCTGAATACATGCAAACTGCTGTATCACCTAAATTTGGTTTGGTTTACCAAATCCTTCCGGATCGTATTTCCTTATTTGGAAATTACATGAATGGATTTGCAAACGTACCACCAGTAACGCAAACTGCACCAAACGTTTCAGGAACTTTTAAACCACAGCACGCCAATCAATATGAAGGAGGTATCAAAACCGATCTTTTTCAAGGAAAATTGAGTTTTACAGCGAGTTATTATGATATTTCGGTAAGTAATATGACTCGTCCTGAAGAAATAAATATTGGAGGACAAAATTATGTGGTTACGGTGCAAAACGGAACACAAAAAAGCAAAGGAGTAGAACTGGAATTGATTGCAAATCCTATTGAAGGATTAAATATAATTGCGGGTTACAGTTATAACGATAGTAAACTTACAAAATCTACAACGGCACTTGAGGGAAGACGTCCGGCATCAGCAGGTCCAGCTACTTTAGTTAATTCATGGGTTAGTTATGCTTTTCATAAAGGAAAAATTCAAGGTCTTGGTATCGGTACAGGTATAAATTATATTGGAAAACATCTAACCGGAAACTCCGCAACTACAGGTGTATTTACTTTACCAAGTTATACTTTACTAACTGCTACCGTATTTTATGACAGACCCAGATATCGAATTGGATTAAAAGTAGACAACCTTACTGATGAACTTTATTTTACAGGCCAGGGAACATTGACAGCGCAACCACCAAGAACCGTCGTTGCGGGTCTTACAATTAAATTTTAATTTTCAAACCATCATAATTACACCACTAGTTCAATTCAAACTAGTGGTGTTTTTATATCTTAAAAAAATAAAAATCAGCTTGAATATTAGGTTTGACTTCTTATGCTTTAAAATTACTCTATCTTTGCATCCCAATAAAAAAATACCACTTTATGCAAGATATCATTGATCGCTTTATTAGTTATGTAACTATTGATACGGAATCTGACCCAAATTCCGAAACAACTCCAAGTACCGAAAAACAATGGATTTTAGCCCATAAATTAGTTGAAGAATTAAAAGCCATAGGAATGCAGGATGTAACCATCGATGATAAAGCATACATCATGGCGACATTGCCTGGTAATGTAGATCATGAAGTTCCAACAATAGGTTTTATTTCTCATTTTGACACTTCCCCTGATTTTTGCGGAGCTAATGTAAAACCACAAATCTTGAAAGATTATGACGGAAAAGATATTGTACTAAATGCAGAACAAAACATCGTGTTATCCCCTAATTATTTCAAAGATTTATTACAATATAAAGGACAAACCTTAATTACTACAGACGGAACAACTCTACTTGGCGCAGATGATAAAGCCGGGATTACCGAAATTGTAACTGCGATGGAATACCTGATTAAAAATCCGGATATTAAACATGGCAAAATCAGAATTGGATTTACACCGGATGAAGAAATTGGTCGCGGAGCACATCATTTTGACGTAGAAAAATTTGGTGCTCAGTGGGCTTACACTATGGATGGAAGTCAGGTAGGCGAATTAGAATATGAAAACTTTAATGCCGCAGGAGCAAAAATTACGTTCAAAGGAAAAAGTGTTCATCCCGGTTATGCCAAAGGCAAAATGATTAATTCCATGTTAGTCGCCAATAGTTTTCTTAATGAATTACCTTCTGACGAAGTACCTGAAAAAACCAAAGGATATCAGGGATTCTATCATGTACATCATGTTACAGGAAGCATCGAAGAAACAATTGTTGAATTAATCATCAGAGATCACAACAGAAAAAAATTCGAAAAAAGAAAAGAAAAAATCAATAAGATAGTCCGTAAAATCAATAAACAATATGCAAAACAATTAGGAGAAGATATTGTTATTGCTGAAATCAAAGATCAATATTACAACATGAAGGAAAAAGTACTTCCTGTAAAACACATTGTTGATATTGCTGAAAAGGCCATGCGAGATTTAAAGATCAAACCTATTATAAAACCTATTCGTGGCGGAACCGATGGTTCTCAATTATCGTATATGGGATTACCATGTCCCAACATTTTTGCCGGCGGACACAACTTTCATGGTAAATACGAATATGTTCCGGTTGAAAGTATGCAAAAAGCTGTATCTGTAATTGTAAAAATTGCAGAGCTAACCGCTCTTCCTGATTATGGACTGGAAGATACAAAAACAAAAAAAAGAAAATAATCAGAATTACATTTATTTCAAGCAAAAAGTCCCAAAATCTGGGGCTTTTTTTTATCTCTTTATAATCTTTTAAGTACTTGTATAGAAAAACTTAACATTCCGGTATGTAAATTTTGTGTAAATTTAAATACAATACCTTATTACTCTGATAACTCAATGAGGTATTAAAAGTGTATTTACAATAACCAAATCGTACTATTATGAATGAAAAACAAGAAGAACCAAATAAAGTTCCTGAAAACGTTGAAAACCCAAAGCCAGTAAGACAAAGAACCACAAAACCCACAGCTAAAAAAGAAACTCCTTCTGAACAGAAAACTGCAAGACAGAGAGCTACAAAACCGGCAGCTACAAGAGTAACTCCTGATAAACCTAAAACTGTCAGACAAAGAGCAACAAAGACTACGGCTGCTACTACAACACCGGAAGAACCGAAAACCGTCAGACAAAAAAAAACCGTAACTGCTGAAAATCCGGAAAAAAAGGACTTACCAGACATGAATCCGGATCAGACCGTAAAAAATGAAACTGTCGCTACGCCGGAACCGAAAGAAGTAACTGCCACAAATACCGAAGAAGTTTCTAAAACTAAAAAGAAGAAGAAAAAAAAGGCTAAGGATAAAAAGAAAGAAAAAGAGAAAAAGGCAAAGGCGAAACTTAAGGAGAAAAAAAAGTTAGCCAAAGCCAAGAAGGTAAAAAAAGAAAAAGCTAAAAAAGCAAAAGAAAAAGCCAAACTCAAAGAGAAAAAAGCCAAGGCAAAAGCTAAAAAAGCGAAGAGCAAGAAAAAGAATAAAAAGAAATAATTTCTGCCATTTTAGTCCTAAAAAAAAGTCCCTGCATGAGGGACTTTTTTATACAATATTTTTATTGTAATCTTATTTTTTAGCTAAAGAAGCACTCATTTCCATAGAAATTGCTGAACGTTCCATTTTTAACTTACCAGCCATGGTTTCCACAACTACAGTAGTTTCAGCTAATTCTGCTACTCTGCCGTGAAGACCACTTTTAGTAATGATTTTATCACCTACTTTTAAACTGGCTTCAAATTCTTTTTCCTGTTTTGCTCTCTTTTGTTGTGGTCTGATCATAAAGAAATAAATAACCACAAACATTAAAATAAACGGTGCAAACTGACTTAACTGACCCATAACTAGTCTTCTTTTTTAATTTATTAATAATATTACATTAAACCGCGACCGGCTTTAATCATTTTTTTACTGGACTCTAATTCTTTAACCAGATTATCTAAAATTCCATTGATAAAAATACTACTTTTAGGAGTAGAATATTCTTTGGCTAATTCTAAATATTCGTTCAGTGTTACTTTTACAGGGATGGATGGAAATTTCAAAAATTCGCAAATAGCCATTTTTAAAATAATAGTGTCTACCTCAGCAATTCTTTCACTGTCCCAATTAGGAGTTTTATCTTCAAACTCTTTAGCTAATGCAGCTTCATTTAAAACTGTTTTTCGAAACAAATCTTTAGCAAAATCCCTGTCTTCATTGTCTTTGTACAATTTTGGCACTTTAAAATTATCGTTTTCGACAGGTTTCATGGCTTTCAATTGTTTGATAATTTGCGTATTCACCATTGGAATATCATCAATCCAGGTTAATTTATCATCTTCTAAGAACTCGTATAATTTCTCATTTGGAACAATGACTTCTGTAAACAAATCAACAATCAACTGTCGGTCTTCTTCAAAAGAACGAGTTGGATTACTCATATATTTTTGGTAATAAGAACTTTCTTTTATAGCTGCTAATAATAAGGCTATGTAATCCTCATGTAAATGCCAGGCATCAATTTTTCTGGTTTCTAAAGCAATACTTAAAGAATTGTTTTCGGCAAGGATTTCGAAAATACTGTTCTTAATAAACTTTTCATTGGGATTACGTTCGGCTGCAGTAGCTAAATGTTTTTGGCTGGATAAATGCAGAAACTGAGCTTCTTTTTTACATATTTCCAACAAAGAAGAAATCATTGTAAGGTATAAATCCTGAATATTATCGATACTGTAAAAAAGGAATTTTTCTTCCTTTTCCAAGTTATCAGAGCCGTTTTGATGCATCGCATAAATGGTTTGCATAACTTTAACGCGAATGTGTCTTCTATTTACCACCTTGTAAGAACTTTATAAAATTAGGCTGCAAAAATAAGGATTTCCTTTTTTAAAATAAAATTTAAAGCTATAAAAAGCAGAAGAAACATAACACTGATTTGTGTTTTTATTCCTCTTTTTTAACTTTCATTAATGAAACGTTAAATCCAACTTAACAGCAAACAGATTGCTAACAATTATTACTTTTAAAGTTTATCTTTGTTTTTTTAAATACAGCCTAGCCCAGAAATGAAAGAATTACTCTATCTCAATAAATATTTCATTAAATACAAATACCGTTTTATTTTAGGAATTGTATTTACGATTGTCGCTCAGATATTTTCTCTTTTTACTCCTAAATTAATCAGTAAATCTTTTGCTGCTATTGAAAATTTCGCAAAAGACAAATCAGTTCCTAATTCGGTTATTCAGGATGAGTTAGTAAATAATATTCTGCTCATTATCGCTACTACTATCATTGCGGGATTTTTAACTTTCCTGATGCGTCAAACTTTGATTGTAATGTCGCGTCATGTTGAATTTGACCTTAAAAATGAAGTATTCAGACAATATGAAAACCTGTCTCAGAATTTCTACAAAAAGAACCGCACCGGAGATTTAATGAACCGGATAAGTGAAGATGTTTCTAAAGTTAGAATGTATGTGGGGCCGGCCGTAATGTACACCATTAATACCGTGATTCGGTTTGCAATTGTGATTATTTTCATGTACAGAGTATCGCCGTTACTAACTTTATATACTATTTTACCTTTACCGATATTGTCGTATGCTATTTTTAAATTAAGCACTGAAATTAATATCCGAAGTACTACTTTTCAACAATATCTTTCTAAAGTTTCGAGTTTTACACAGGAAATATTTTCGGGAGTTCGTGTCATAAAAGCTTATTCGCTGGAAAACCAGCACCAGAACAATATGGTTGATTTAGCCTTAGAAAGCAAAAGTAAAAGTTTGGATTTAGCTAAAGTACAATCGTTATTTGGCCCATTGATGTTGGCTCTGATTGGAATCAGTAACCTTGTTGTGATTTATTTTGGCGGATTGATGTACATTAACGGAAGTATCGAGAGCATTGGAACCATTGCCGAATTTATTCTTTATGTAAACATGCTGACCTGGCCAGTTGCATCCTTAGGCTGGGTTTCCTCAATGGTTCAGGAAGCCGAAGCTTCTCAGAAAAGACTCAACGAGTTTTTAAAAATAAAACCTGAAATAAAAAATAACAATCCTGAACAATCAACTATTGCAGGAGCCATAGCATTCGAAAATGTTAGTTTTACTTATGAAGACACTCACATTACAGCACTTCATAACGTTTCATTTACGGTAAACAAAGGAGAAACACTTGCTATTCTTGGAAAAACCGGCTCCGGAAAATCAACCATACTTTCGTTAATTTCCAGAATGTACGATGTAAGCGATGGTACTATAAAAATAGATAAACAGGAAATCAGTAAACTTAACTTGTTTGATCTGCGTAACAGCATTGGTATTGTACCTCAGGATGCCTTTTTATTTTCTGACAGTATTAAAAACAATATAAAATTTGGTAAAGAAGATGCACAGATTGAAGAAGTTATGGCCGCAGCCAAAAACGCTGTAGTTCATGACAACATTATGGGATTCAACAAACAATATGATACCATTTTAGGAGAAAGAGGAATTACACTTTCGGGCGGACAAAAACAACGGGTTTCTATAGCCAGAGCCATTATAAAAAACCCTCCTATCTTATTGTTTGACGACTGCTTATCAGCTGTTGATACAGAGACCGAAGAAACTATTTTAAACAATTTAAATGCTATTTGTAAAGACAAGACAACAATCATTGTCAGCCACAGAGTTTCCTCAGCCAAAAATGCTGATAAGATTATTATCCTTGAAGACGGAAGAATTATTCAACAAGGTTCTCATAACCAGTTAATAAATGAGGAAGGCTATTATGCATCGTTATATTTAAAACAACTTTCTGAAAAAGAATTACTTTAAATCTTGCTTAATACATATATTTTTATCATTTTTGGTTTCAATTAACAACCATATTATTGTATAGAACGGATTATGAGAGAAAATGACATGTTAGAAAAAGAAGAAATCTTTTCTAAAGTTTTACGTGCAGGAAGAAGAACTTATTTCTTTGATGTGAGAGCTACAAAAGCGGATGATTATTACATTACCATTACCGAAAGCAAAAAATTCACTGAAGAAGACGGTTCTTTTCATTTTAAAAAACACAAAATATATTTGTACAAAGAGGATTTTGCTGCTTTTTCAGAAATACTTGAAGAAATGACTTCTTATGTTTTAAACCACAAAGGAGAAGAAGTAATCTCTGAAAGACATCAGAAAGATTTTAAGAAAGAATACGCTACTGAAAGAGTAAGTACAGAAAGTTCAGTTACAGGAATATCAAATTTTACCGATATTGATTTTGATGACATTTAATTGTTTCAAACAAAACAGGTTAAAACAATATTTTAAGTCCAAAAATCGGTTCGGTTTTTGGACTTTTTTTTTATTAATTTTTAAACAAGTAAACTATGACTTTAACAGCAATCGACTGGCAGGAAACTACTAATAAATATTTAACTGAATACAGTGAGTTAATAGTCCCATGGCTTTTAACAAGTGGGGTGAAAATAATTTTTATTCTCATTGCTGCTTTTATACTGAACAAAGTACTCAACCGTTTTATTGAAAAAGCAGTCCGCATAGCTATCAGATCAGACAGATATTCGTCTAAAGAAGCAGAAGAAAAAAGAGAAAACACCTTAATTCAGATTTTCACAACTACTTCAAAAATTGCTATTTTATGCATTATCCTTCTAATGATATTGGGAGAGTTTGGCATCGAAATAGGACCTATTTTAGCTGCAGCAGGAATTGTAGGTCTGGCTTTTGGTTTTGGTGGACAATACCTTATCCGGGATATCATTTCCGGATTATTCATTATCCTTGAAAACCAGTATCGCGTGGGGGATGTTGTCAATTTTGATATTGCTGCGGGAGCTGTAGAACAAATTAGTTTAAGAAAAACAACTTTACGGGATCTTGACGGAACGGTACATCATATCCCCCATGGCGAAATTAAAAAAGTCTCCAACCTTTCTACTGAATACTCAAGAATTAATTTAAACATTGGAGTTTCTTACAATTGTGATATTGAAAATGTTATTGCAGTAATCAACAAAATTGGTAATGAGCTCGCTACCGATAAAGAATTAGGCAGATTTATCATAAAGGCACCTCAGTTTTTAAGAGTGGATGAATTTGCTGACTCTTCAATTATCATCAAAATTTTAGGAGAGACACAACCTAGCAAACAATGGGATGTAACGGGGGAACTCAGAAAAAGAATCAAAATCACTTTTGATAAAGAAGGCATCGAAATTCCTTTCCCGCAATTAGTGGTTCATAATGCTGTTGAAGCAATCGATAAAAAATTAACTGAGACAACTTCATAATTTATTTATTTTTCAAGAAACTAACTTCTAAAAAAAGCAATATGACAACTCCAATTGTATCCGTAGAATGGCTTAAAGAAAATCTTCAAGATCCTGAATTAATTATTCTGGATGCGGTGCTGGACACACCGCCACATGATTTACAAATTGCTGGTGCCCGCAGCTTTGATATCAAAAATAAATTCAGTGATACTTCAAATCCATTACCTAATACATTGCCAAAGCCCGAAGCATTTGCCGCAGAAGCACAAAAATTAGGCATAAATAAAAACAGTAAAATTGTCGTGTATGATACCAAAGGAATCTACTCAAGCCCCAGAGCCTGGTATTTATTTAAAAGTATGGGACATGAAAACGTCTGGGTTCTTGACGGTGGATTTCCCGCCTGGACACAAGCAAAATTGCCAACAGAAAAAGTAGTTGAAAAAAGTTATCCGAAAGGAAACTTTGAAGCCCGTTTTAATCCTGAAATGTTCAAAAACAAAACCCAGCTTTTAGAAAACATCAGTTCAAAAGAAGCAGTTGTTATCGACGCACGTTCTTCTGATCGTTTTCACGCAGAGACTGAAGAACCCAGAGAAGGCTTAAGAAGCGGACACATTCCCGGAGCTGTAAATCTTCCTTTTTCGAAAGTCTTAAAAGACGGGCAATTTTTATCAAAGGAAGAACTGGAACAAATTTTACCAGTCCAGAATCAGCCCTTATATTTTTCCTGTGGATCCGGTATCACAGCCTGTATTGATTTAATCGCCTACGAACTGGTTGCTCCTGATACACCGAAAGCAGTATATGACGGCTCGTGGACAGAATGGGGTCAGGATCATGATTTACCGATAGAAAAGTAAAAATTTACTCTTAATATAAAGTTAGCCGTAAATGAGATATGCATTCAAATTCTTCATTTACGGCTTTTTTTCGACAGCACAAATAATCATCCTATCCGTAAACCATTTTCAACAGGAAAATCGGGAGCCAGTAGAACCACATCTCCTTCGTTACCTACAGCACCTAAAACCAGACATTCACTCCTAAATTTACCGATTTGTTTTTTAGGAAAATTGATAACGGCAACAATTTGACGATTCAATAGTTGTTCTTTAGTATATCTCTTAGTAATCTGAGCCGAAGTTTTTCTGATTCCAATAATTTTTCCAAAATCAACAATCAATTGAAGTGCTGGTTTTCGGGCTTCGGGAAAATCATTAACCGCTATAATTGTACCAACATGCATAGCGACTTTCTCAAATTCAGACCAACTTAAATTGTTCTCCATATTTTTAATCTTTTTAATTCAAAAACTTTTGCCGTTTATATAGACGCAATTTTAGTAACTTTAAACTCTAAAACAAAAAAAATGGCACGCACTCCGTCAAACATGCTGAAATTAGGAACTACCGCTCCTGAATTTTATTTAAAAGACACTACTTATAACAAAAAATGGTTCACTTTTGCTGATTTAAAAGGAGAAAAAGGTACACTGGTATTTTTTATATGCAATCACTGCCCTTTTGTTCATCATGTAATTGAAGAAGTCGTCAGAATAGCCAATGATTACAGGGTTCAGGGAATCGGAATCATTGCTATTTCAAGTAATGATGTAGTAAATTATCCGCAGGATGGTCCAGAATTGATGACCGAATTTGCGTTCGAAAACAACTTTGAATTTCCATATCTATTCGACATAACGCAGGAAGTTGCCAAAGCTTATGACGCAGCCTGTACACCTGATTTTTATTTATTTGATAATCAAAACAAATTAGTATATCGCGGTCAACTGGATGATAGCCGTCCAGGAAACGGAATTCCTTTAAGCGGTAGCGATTTACGTGGCGCTATTGACGGAATTTTATACAACCGTAGCATCAATCCGGATCAAAAACCAAGTATCGGCTGTAATATTAAATGGAAAACAGTTTAGAAGAATTTAGAATTTAGAATAAAAGAGTTTAGACAAAAAAAAGCGATTTTCAAATTGAAAATCGCTTTTTTATATCATCAATAATGCAATCTAAATCTGCAATCTGAGATTTAAAATCTATAATTACTTAACGTCCATTAATTCAACGTCAAAAATCAAAGTAGCATTTGGCGGAATTACTCCTCCAGCTCCGCGGGAACCGTATCCTAAATGAGACGGAATTACAAAACGGGCTTTATCTCCTACCTGTAACAAAGCAATACCTTCATCCCATCCTTCAATTACATTTCCTTGACCTAAAGGAAATTCGATTGGTTTTTTACGCGGATAAGAACTGTCAAAAACTTTTCCGTCAGGAAGTTGTCCTGTATAATGTACAGAAACTGTTTTTCCGTTTTCAGCTTTTTTACCTTCACCTCTCTGAATAAACTGGTAACGCAATCCGCTTTCTGTTTTCTCAAATCCGGCAGCTAATTTTTCCATTGCTTCTTCAGCAGCTGCTTTCTCTGCTTCTAAACGTTTTTTTCTGTTTCCTTCAAAAACTCTAAACGCTTCAACAGCATTCCATTTTTGAGCTTCTTCACCTACTCTTATAATCTCTAAAGTTTCTAAAGCATCTCCCTGAGCTACCGCATCAACTACATCCTGACCTTCTACAACATGACCAAAAACAGTATGTTTTCCGTCTAACCAGGAAGTAGGTACATGTGTAATGTAAAATTGAGAGCCATTAGTCCCCGGACCTGCATTGGCCATAGCCAAAACACCCGGACGATCGTGTTTCAAACTTGGATGAAACTCATCATCAAACTTATACCCCGGATCTCCTGTTCCTGAACCAAGAGGACAACCTCCCTGAATCATAAAATCAGGAATTACTCTGTGAAAAGTTAATCCGTCATAATATTTTGTTCCTTGCGGTTTTACTTTATTTTCTAAGTTCCCTTCAGCTAATGCTACAAAGTTACCAACAGTTCCTGGAGTTAAATCATGAGTTAATTTTACTAAAACACTCCCTTTAGAGGTATTGAATTTAGCGTATATTCCGTTTTCCATTCTTTTAAATTTTTTATTGAAGCGCAAATTTACAAATTAATTTTTTATCCATTGATGCTTTCTAATGCTTTCCGTCCGGATTTATAAGTCAATCCATAAACCGTAAAAGCCAAAACAGATAACAACAAACAGCCTGAAGTAACTGCAAACCATCCACCAAGTTCCCACAAAAACAATCCATAAGCAGATCCTGCGGCTGTACCTAAAAAACTAAAGGACATAAAAACCGTATTCATTCTGTTTCTGGCTTCAGGTACAATAGAATAAACTCTGGTCTGATTGGAAATATGAACTCCCTGTAATCCGATATCAATAAATACAATACCAATAACGATCCCTGTAATATTCGTTGAAGAAAAATAAAAAATCATAAAACTCAAAGCAATCAGTAAGCAGCCATAACCTACCGCAATTCTTGAATTTCCTTTATCCCCTAACTTTCCTACCAGCGGAGCAGCTAAAGCTCCCGAAGCACCAACAATACCAAAAAGACCAATAGTAGCACTATTAAACGAAAAAGGTTCAGCCGAAAGCAATAAAACCATGGTGGTCCAGAAAGCACCAAACTGAGCAAAAGAAAATACATTGATTAAAGTAGCTTCTCGCAACAAAGGCTGTTCTTTTATTAAGCTAAAAAGAGAAGTTATTAACTGCCCGTAAGTTCCTTTAAAATCAGGTTTATTATATGGGAACTGTTTTTGAATAATAAAAAACAACAACAAACATAAACCGGAAGCAATCCAGAACATAGCACGCCAGCCCCAAACTTCTCCAATAAATCCGCTCAATGTTCGCGAAAGCAAAATCCCTACCAATAAACCACTCATAATAGTTCCCACTACTTTTCCTCTTTGTTCCGGTTCGCTCAGGGAAGCTGCCAAAGGCAAAATAAGCTGTGGCACAATCGAAGTGATTCCTATTAAAAGAGAAGCCAGTTCTAAAATAAAAAAACTCTGCGCTGTTGCAGCAATAATCAAAGCAACTACTGTAGCAAAAGTAGTGGCCAATATTTGGGTTTTTCGTTCTATTTTATCACCTAATGGCACCATAAAAAATAAACCAATAGCATAACCCGCCTGAGTTAAATAAGTAATGGTTCCTGCATCGGCATCCTTAATATTAAATTCATTAGCAATAAGAACAATTAAAGGCTGACAATAATATAAATTAGCCACGATTAGTCCTGTGGCTACCGCCATAAAAAGGACATTTTTTTGAGATAAATTCATTTTGCAAAAATACTAACATAAATTAAAATGCATTTTAAAAAACTTATTTAGCTTCTAAAAAAGCAATCAGTGGTTTTACAAACAAATTAAAACTCTCTATGTGAGGCATGTGACCAATATTTGGAATTTCGACTAATTTAGAACCTGCTATTTTTTGCTGTGTAGCTTTACCTAGATGCTCATACAATCCCATTGTTTTTCTGACCTCTTCAGTCACTAATGGTTTGCCTAAAGCCGTTCTGTCTCTTGTTCCTATAATTAATAAAGTAGGACATTTTATATTTTGAAATTCATAAACTACTGGCTGAGTGAAAATCATATCATAAGTCAACGCTGCATTCCAGGCATATCTTTTAAAATCAGGATTCAACGTCCAGCCTGCCAATAAGTTTACCCATTCATTATATTCCGATTTCCATTTGCCGTCATAATAACTTTCCATCTGATATTTTTTTATTTTTTCATAAGACTGATTCAGTTCATTTTTATACCACCAGTCAATATTTTTATAAGGCACTTTTAATTTCCAGTCTTCTAAACCTATTGGATTTTCCAGAATCAGCTTTTCTACCATTTTAGGATACATCAAAGTAAAACGGGTGGCCAGCATTCCTCCCATGGAATGTCCTAAAACTGCTGTTTTCTGAATCTTTAAAGTATCCAGAATACGTTTGGTATTTTCGGCTAATTGCTGAAAAGTATACTGAAAACGTAAAGGCTTATCTGATTTACCAAAACCAATCTGATCGGGAACAATGACCCTGAAACCCTGCTTTGTTAAAGCTGCAATTGTAGTTTTCCAATAGGCTCCATTAAAATTTTTACCATGCAGCAACATTATATTTTTACCATTATAATTAGCCGGTTTAACATCCATATATCCCATTTGTAACTGCTGTTGCTGAACAGAGAAACGGATAAAATGTACAGGATACGGATAAGTATAATTCTTTAAATTAATATCTAATTCTTTTAATTGGTCTTGTTGTGCAAACGAAAATAAAGCGACTAAAAACAACAGAAGGCTAAATTTATATTTCATCTTTTTCATTTTAAATTATTTTTATTTGGGAAAAGTAAATTTAGTTATAAAGAATTGCACAAGGAAACTATTTATAAAACTTTACAATTTCTTTGACTTTATATTAAAAAAAGCAGTTCATCCATGTTAAAATTCATTATTGCAGAATGTACTTCTAAAAACAGTTTCAAATTGTATCTTTGCCGCCTAACTATTTGGAAGATTTACCATGCGAATTGATATTATTACTGTTTTACCTGAATTATTACGCAGTCCCTTTGAGGGTTCTATTATGAAACGCGCCATTGACAAAGGTCTGGTAGAAGTTCACATTCATAATTTAAGAGATTACACCACAAACAGACAAAAAAGTGTGGACGATTATCCCTATGGCGGAGGAGCAGGAATGGTGATGACTGTACAACCTATTGACGATTGTATTACACATTTAAAAGGTCAGCGAACTTATGATGAAATCATATATATGTCTCCGGATGGCGAAACGTTAAATCAAAAAATGGCTAACACCATGTCCATGTACGAAAACATAATTATTTTATGCGGACATTATAAAGGAGTAGATCAAAGAGTTCGCGATCATTTCATTACAAAGGAAATATCGATTGGTGATTATGTTTTAAGCGGTGGTGAACTGGGTGCTTTAGTTTTATCAGATGCTTTAATCCGATTAATCCCGGGAGTTTTAAGCGATGAAACCTCTGCATTGACTGATAGTTTTCAGGATGGTTTACTATCAGGACCTATTTACACCAGACCTGCCGACTATAAAGGTTGGAAAGTTCCTGAAGTTCTAACCAGCGGAAACTTTGCTAAAATAGACAAATGGAATGAAGACATGGCCTACGAACACACTAAAAATCGTCGTCCGGATTTATTGGAAGAATAGAAAATAGAATAAAGAAACAAGAGAAAAGATAGTGACTTCATCTGTATTGCTCTTTTTTTATTTTGCCTCTTTCTTCTTGGTTCTTTCTTCTCTTTAAAAAAAAGCAATTTATAATTCATAATTCATAATTATTTTTTACTTTTGCACCCACATTTAATTAACCTCTGGCGATACCCGTGAATGTTGATTAGATTTTTAAACCATAATTAGCAATTAAAATGGCAAATTTAGTAGATTTCGTTAATAGCGAATTTGTTACAAAAAAAGATTTCCCTGAATTCGGAGCTGGAGACACAATCACAGTTTACTACGAAATTAAAGAGGGTGAAAAAACAAGAACTCAGTTCTTTAAAGGAGTGGTAATCCAAAGAAGAGGTACTGGAACTACTGAAACTTTTACAATTCGTAAAATGTCAGGCTCAGTAGGTGTAGAGCGTATCTTCCCTATCAACTTACCAGCTTTACAAAAAATTGAAATCAACAAGAAAGGTGCTGTACGTAGAGCTAGAATTTTCTACTTCAGAGAACTTACTGGTAAAAAAGCTAAAATTAAAGACAAAAGAAGATAATTTATTATCTCTTTACAATAAAAGTCTCGTCTCGTTAACTTATAACAGACGGGATTTTTTTTTGACTGTGCCTAACACTATCATCATTATTAAAGAAAGAAATATTCTTTTAAAAAAATAACATTTTACAGCCTTGTCGTTAGTTATCCCATAATTCGGGTATTTCTATAACAAACGGGACTGTATTTTAGTCTGATTTACATATCTTTGCACCGCTTTATTCAAAGCAAACAATACATTTCACATTCTTTATTAAAGAATTACGATTATAAAATTAAAAAAATGACACAAAAATCAAAGATTGTTTACACATTAACTGACGAAGCACCTTTGTTAGCTACTTATTCGTTTTTACCTATCGTTGAAGCTTTTACTGCTACTGCAGGAATCGAAATTGAAACAGAAGACATTTCAGTTGCCGCTCGTATTCTTGCTAATTTTCCTGAGTTTTTAACTGAGGAGCAAAGAGTAAAAGATTCATTGGCTGAATTAGGAAAACTAGCTACTGCTCCAGAAGCAAACATTATCAAATTACCAAACGTTTCTGCATCTGTTCCTCAATTAAAAGGAGCTATTGCTGAATTACAAGCACACGGATATGCGGTTCCTAACTACCCGGAGGCTCCACAAAACGATGCTGATGCAGCAATAAAAGCAAAATATGCTAAAATATTAGGTTCGGCTGTAAACCCGGTTTTACGTGAAGGAAACTCTGACCGTAGAGCACCGAAAGCTGTAAAAAACTACGCTAAAGCAAACCCACATTCAATGGGAGCCTGGTCTGCTGATTCAAAAACAGCAGTTGCTTCTATGGAAAGTGGTGATTTCTACGGAAGCGAGCAATCACTTACGGTAGCTGATGCTACTGATGTAAAAATCGAATTTGTTGGACAAGACGGAACAACTACTGTCCTTAAAGCAAGTACTCCGCTTAAAGCAGGTGAAATTATTGACAGTTCCGTAATGCACTTAAACGCTTTAAAATCTTTTGTTGCTAAAACAATCGCTGAAGCTAAAGCTCAGGGAGTTTTACTTTCTGTTCACCTGAAAGCGACTATGATGAAGGTTTCTGACCCAATCATCTTTGGCGCTATCGTTGAAGTTTACTTCAAAGATGTTTTCGAAAAATACGCTGCTTTATTTGCTGAATTAGGAGTAAACACTAAAAATGGTTTAGGTGATGTCTATGCTAAAATTGCAGGTAATGCACAAGAAGCTGAAGTAAAAGCCACTATCAATCAGGCAATTGCAAACGGACCAGCCCTTGCTATGGTAAACTCTGATAAAGGAATTACTAACCTTCACGTACCATCAGATGTAATTGTAGATGCTTCTATGCCGGCAATGATTCGTACTTCCGGACAAATGTGGAACAAAGAAGGAAAACCACAAGATACTATCGCTATTATCCCAGACCGTTCTTATGCCGGAGTTTATACAGCTACAATTGATTTCTGTAAAAAACACGGTGCTTTTGACCCAACTACAATGGGAAGTGTTCCAAACGTAGGTCTGATGGCTCAAAAAGCAGAAGAATATGGTTCTCATGATAAAACATTCCAAATGTCAGCTAACGGAGTTGTTCGTGTTGTTGATACAAACGGAACTGTTTTAATGGAACAAGCTGTTGAAGCAAATGATATTTTCAGAATGTGTCAGGCTAAGGATGCTCCTATCCAAGACTGGGTAAAACTGGCTGTAAACAGAGCACGTTTATCTGATACTCCTGCCGTATTCTGGTTAGATGAAAACAGAGCTCACGACAGACAATTAATCGAAAAAGTAAACACTTACTTGAAAGATTACGATACAACCGGATTAGACATCCGTATCTTAAATCCGATTGCTGCAACTCAATTTACATTAGAAAGAATTATTAAAGGTTTAGATACTATCTCAGTAACCGGAAACGTATTGCGTGATTACCTTACTGATTTATTCCCTATTTTAGAAGTTGGTACTTCTGCTAAAATGTTATCTATCGTTCCATTAATGAACGGTGGCGGATTGTTCGAAACGGGTGCAGGTGGATCAGCTCCTAAACACGTGGAGCAATTTACTCAAGAAGGTTACTTACGTTGGGATTCCTTAGGAGAATTTTTAGCTTTAGGTGCATCTTTGGAACATTTAGGACAAAGTTTAAACAATGAAAAAGCAATCGTTCTTTCTGAAACTTTAGATCAGGCTAACGATGCTTTCTTGCAAAACGATAAATCTCCGGCTAGAAAAGTAGGCCAAATTGACAACCGTGGTTCTCACTTTTATTTAGCTTTATACTGGGCTCAGGCTTTAGCTGCTCAGGATAAAGATGCTGATTTAAAAGCTATCTTTACTCCTATCGCTAAAGAATTGACTGAAAACGAAGCTAAAATTGATGCTGAGTTAATTGGTGCTCAGGGTAAAGCGCAGGAAATTGGAGGTTACTACCAGCCAAACCCTGCTTTAGTAAGTAAAGCAATGCGTCCAAGCGCAACTTTAAATACAATTTTAGATAAAATTGCTGCTTTAAAAACTGCTTAATTATCTTATTTTATAAATATTAAAAAAGACAACTCGACAGGGTTGTCTTTTTTTTGCTTTTTTATCTATAAATAAACGAACATTCATTTATAATCTATATTTTTGCTGTGACAAATAATAAAGATGAGAACCAGAGACACCAATAAAGAGGAAATTGTAAAACAAAAAGCCATAGCGCTTCTAGTTGAAAAAGGTATTGAAGGTTTTAGCATGAACCGTCTGGCAAAGGAAAGTAACATTTCGGTAGCTACTTTATACATTTATTATTCCGACAAAGAGGAATTGATAAAAAAAATAGGCATCGAAATTGGAAAAGAATTCTTTGCTGAAATGTCTAAAGATTTTTCACCATCAATGCCTTTTAAAGAAGGATTATACAAACAATGGGAAAACAGAAGTCGTTTTACGCAAGAAAAACCACTTGAAGTAAATTGCTGGGAAGTATTGACTCATTCCAGTTACGGTGAAACCATTTTAAATGAAAGTCTGACTGAATTTAAAATTACAATGGGAGAATTTTTTAACAATGCCATACAAAGAAAAGAACTTATACCTACTATTTCTAAAGAAGTATTCTGGAGTATTGCCTATGGTCCATTATATTCCTTACTCCGATTTGAAAGAGACGGTAAAAATTTTGGCGGAGGCCCCTTTAAACTCAATAAAAAAATTACAGACGAAGCATTTCAGTTCGTGATAAAAGCATTAACGCCCTAAACTAAAAACTTATGGAAACGAATAGCAACATTTTGATTTTTGCAACTAACATTAAAACAGAGAAAGACAAAAAGCTGGTAAGCCCCGTATTGAATGCACATCCCAAAATTGAAAAATGGAATATTGATTTAGAAGATATCGATTCGGTTTTACGCATTGAGACTAAAACTCTCAATACAGAGGACATCATAAAAATAATAGCTGAACAGGATTATAAATGCACTGAATTAAGCTAATAATGAAAAACAAAGAATCCAAAGTAATTCCTTTTACTTCTTATCAAAAATTTGCTGTTTTTATTTTAGCAATTACCCAATTTACAGTTATTCTGGATTTTATGGTTATGTCGCCATTGGGAGATATACTAATAAAAAGCATGCAACTTAAACCTTCTCACTTTGGAGTTATTGGTTCTATTTCAATGGCAATTGTAACTGATTTGTTTTCAATACAGCAACGCGGTCGTGTCATGGATACAATATAAACATTAATTAACAGTTGTTCAATTGCTATTCTTTTACAAATAATAGACATTTGTATCACAAACTCTCTCTAATGATTTCAAAAAAAAACAGTTATCTTTTTATCCTTCTTCTCATCAGCTTCTCTGTTTTTTCGCAGGGCAAATTTACCCTGAGCGGAATTGTTACAGATCTTAAAAATAACGAAACCCTGATTGGTGTGAATATTTATTTCCCTGATTTAAAAACAGGAACAACCACTAATGAATATGGATTTTATTCGATAAGTATCCCGCAGGGAAACCATAATTTAACTATTAGTTACATTGGGTATCAAAGTATTGAAAAAAATATTTCACTGACTCAGAGTACCAAAATGAACTGGGAACTTACTGAAAACGGAGAATTACTGAATGAAGTTATCATTACCGATAATCAGGGAAAAGCCAATACCAGAACTCCGGAAATGAGCGTTAACAGATTGTCAATTTCGGCTATAAAAAAAATGCCTGTTGTTCTTGGAGAAGTCGATGTAATAAAATCCATTTTACTTTTACCCGGAGTTACGAATGCAGGTGAAGGTGCCTCAGGATTTAATGTGCGTGGCGGCGGTGCTGATCAAAATTTGATTCTTCTTGACGAAGCTACCATTTATAATTCTTCACATGTTTTTGGATTCTTCTCCGTATTTAATCCTGATGCTATTAAGGATTTAAAATTATATAAAGGCGGAATTCCGGCACGTTTTGGAGGGAGAGCTTCTTCGGTTTTAGATATTTATCAAAAAGAAGGAAACAGCAATGATTTTCATATGAATGGAGGAATCGGATTGATTTCGAGCCGTATTCTTGCCGAAGGACCTCTTGTAAAAGATCGTGGTTCTTTTTTAATTGGAGGCAGAGCTTCTTATGCGCATTTATTCCTAAAACTTTCACCTGAACAAAAAGACAATTCCGCTTATTTTTATGACTTAAACACCAAGCTGAGTTATAAGATTAACGACAATAACAATATCTATTTATCAGGATATTTTGGTCGTGACGTTTTTGCTATTAACAAAACTTTCAGTAATACCTACGGAAATACAACTTTAAATTTACGCTGGAATCACTTGTTTTCAGATAAATTATTTTCAAACCTATCTCTTATCTACAGTGATTATTATTACGGACTGGATTTAGACTTTGTAGGTTTCACCTGGGATTCTGGAATTAAAAATTACAATATCAAATATGATTTTAAGAATTACATTTCTGATAATTTCAAATTAAGTTATGGTGCCAATGCCATTTATTACAACTTTAATCCCGGAACGATTAAACCATCAGATACTGATTCCGGAATTAATCCGGATCAGTTAGACCGAAAATATGCTTTTGAACCCTCTCTTTATATAGAAGCAGAAAACAAACTGACTAAAAAAATCGCTGTTAACTATGGATTGCGCTACAGCATGTTTTACCGCTTAGGAAATTCCACTATTAATTTATATGAAAATGATAATCCGGTAGTTTTTAATTCTGATTTTCAGATTTATGAAAAAGCTATTCCCACAGGCAGCAAATATTATGGTAAAAATAAAACTATAAAAAGCTTCAACAATTTTGAGCCGAGATTTTCTGTTTCTTATCAGTTAAAAGAAAACCAGGCTATTAAAGCCAGCTACAACCGCATGGTACAATACCTGCAATTAGTTTCTAACACCTCTTCTCCTACTCCTTTGGACGTTTGGATGCCGAGTGATACATATATCAAACCGCAAATTGCTGATCAGGTTGCACTGGGGTATTTTAAAAACATTCGCAACGGCGATTATTCTGTTGAAATAGAAAGTTTTTACAAGAAAATCCAAAACCGGATGGATTATATTGATGGTGCCGATTTGATTGCCAATGATGCTATAGAGCAAGTCGTTCTAAATGGACGGATGCGTGCGTATGGTTTAGAAATGATGTTCAAAAAAAATGCAGGCCGGTTAAACGGATGGATTTCATATACTTTATCCAAGTCTGAACAACAAACTCCGGGAAGAACACCTGAAGAAATAGGTATTAATTATGGTAAATGGTATAATTCTGCTTATGATAAAACACATAATTTAGCCATCACTGCTGCTTATCAGCTGAATAAAAAATGGGATTTTGGAGCTAATTTTATGCTGCAATCCGGACAACCCGTTACGTATCCGGACAGTAAATACAGCTATGGAGATGTTTTTGTCCCAAGTTACGGCTTGCGAAATGGAAATCTTCTCCCTGTTTACCATCATCTGGACCTTTCAGCAACTTTAACCCCTTCAAAAAACAATAACCGAAACTGGAAAGGCGAATGGGTTTTTAGTATTTACAATATATACAACCGCCAAAATGCGGCTTCCATCGCTTTCAGACAAAATACAGATACTGCAATGAATGAAGCGGTAAAGACTTCTATTTTTGGTATTGTACCGGCTGTAACTTATAATTTTAAATTCTAAGGTTAATAAAAAAACATCATGAAAAAAATACTCTTCCCTTTTCTAATTTTAATCAGTTTGCTAAGCAGCTGCGAAGAAGTAGTGGATTTAAAATTAGACACAGCAGCTCCTAAATTAGTAATTGATGCTTCAATTGTATGGGCAAAAGGCAGTAGCGGAAATGCTCAAAAAATCAAACTTACTACCACCACCGGATATTATGATACCGAAGTTCCCATTGTAACAGGAGCAAATGTTTCAATAACTAATAGTCAGAATACTACTTTTATTTTTGAAGAAATTCCGGAAACCGGAGAATATGCCTGTACCAGTTTTATTCCTAAAATAGGAGAAACATATACACTCACTATCATAAATAATGGCGAAACATATACAGGATCGGAAGTATTTCAGTCGCTGGCTCTAATTAACCGGATTGAACAAAACAATGAAGGCGGCTTCACCGGAAAAGACATTGAAATAAAAACCTATTTTACTGATCCTGCCAATGAAGATAATTATTATCTCTACAAATACATTTATTCTAATGAAGCTACAGTTGATTATAACGTTGATGAAGATAAATTTTTTCAGGGCAACGAATTTTTCAGCCGTTCCCAAAAAGATGATTTAAAAGCAGGAGATGAGATCGAATTAACACATTTTGGTATTTCTAAGCAATATTACAATTACATGAATATCTTAATTGGGATTATTGGAGGAAATTCCGGAGGTCCTTTTCAGACACCTCCGGCAACAGTAAGAGGAAATATCAAAAACATAACGAATCCTGAAAATTATCCTTTGGGTTATTTTTACTTAGGCGAAGCTGATTTACGCAGATTTGTAATTCAGTAACAGGTTTTAATCTAAAAGCAAAATGCAATTGGCTAAAGCCAAAAGCAATTGATTCACACCAATAAAATTATACTAACAGCAAATACTTTTTTACCGCTGATTACACAGATTTTCAACAATTAATCTGTATAAAGCTTATAAGCTGTGGCAAAAAAAATTAGTTATATTTGTTCACTCATAAATTTAAATCTACATTCTTTTGTCATCACACCATATTGTTCGCGACGATCAGGAACCGGCTTTAATTATTGCCAATGGCGCTTCCTGCAGCCCTGAGCTCTTAGGTCAGTTACTGGAATGGTCGCCGCTGGTAATTGTATTAGATTCAGCCATTGACAGGGTAATGCAACTCGACATAAAAATTGATGTTTTATTGGGGGATTTCGATAGGGATTTTGACCCTGACCATTACAAAGAAAAACAATATCCGCTGGAAATTGTACATACTCCGGATCAGGATAAGACCGACTTAGAAAAAGCTTTTGATTATTTGTATGAAAAAAACTTTACGGCTGTTAATGTAGTTTGGGCAACAGGAAAACGTACTGATCACACCATTACAAATATAACTAATATTGTACGCTATCGTGACAAACTAAAAATCGTCATATTAGACGATCATTCTAAAGTGTTTTTATTACCCCGTAAATTCGAAAAATGGTATACAGCCAATACACCTATTTCATTAATCCCTATAGGTCATGTAAGCGGAATTTATTCTGAAAATTTATTCTATCCGCTTAAAGGAGACAGTCTCACTATTGGGTACCGAACCGGAAGCAGCAATCATGTGGCTCAGGATGGCTTAGTAATGATAGAACACCAACAAGGCGATTTGTTATTAATGGAATGTACGGATTAATACACAGAGAAAACTTTTTTATTTACCTTAAATTCAGATTGCAAAAATTTAACAGCTAATTCATTCTAAAATAACACTTTGGAAAGCGAAAACAAATTTGAAAATTGTACCTTTGCACCGAAATTAAAAAATAAAGATGTCTAAAGCAATCAAGGAGAAAATCAATTTACATCCCAGAAACCAACATCGATCACGCTATGATTTTATGTTGCTGATTGAAAATTGTCCCGAACTAAAATCTTTTGTCCATCGCAATGAACATCATCCCGGCACTTTGGGAGAAACTATTGATTTTAGCAATCCGAAAGCGGTAAAGGCATTAAACAAAGCATTATTACATACTTATTATAATATTCAAAACTGGGATATCCCTCAGGATTACCTTTGTCCTCCCATCCCCGGACGAGCAGATTACATTCATTACATAGCGGACTTATTAGCCGAAAGCAATAACGGAATCATACCAACAGGAAATGAAGTAGAAGGTTTAGATATTGGTGTGGGAGCTAATTGTATTTATCCTATAATTGGTAATGCAGTCTATGACTGGAGTTTTGTAGGAACCGATATTGATGACAATGCGCTGAACAATTGTACTAAAATAATCGAAGCAAATCCTGAACTGACTGATGCAATTAGTCTACAGCAACAATTAGAATCACGTTATATCTTTAAAAACATCATCACTCCCGAAGATAAATTTGCTTTCACGATTTGTAACCCACCTTTTCATAAATCAGCCGAAGAGGCCGGCAAAGGCAGTCTGCGAAAAGTAAATAATCTGGAAGATAAAAAAAACACCAAAGCCGTTTTAAATTTTGGTGGACAAAATACAGAGCTGTGGTGCGAAGGCGGCGAACTGGGTTTTATTACCCAAATGATTTATGAAAGCGCCCGTTACCCCATGCAGTGTCTTTGGTTTACCACACTTGTTTCAAAACAATCACATCTGAAAAGTTTATACAAAACTTTAAACAAAGTTAATGCTGCCCAGATAAGAACCATAGATATGACTCAAGGGCAAAAAATAAGCCGTATTCTGGCCTGGTCTTTCCTAACCGAAACTCAACAACAGGATTGGGAATTTGAAATAAAACCCTCTGTTTTTTAAAAAATTCTTTTTATTATTTTCTTTTGTTTTCTTTTATTTTCTTTTACTTGTTTTTTTTATCAAAAAAAAATATCTTTAACGCATCTTTTTTTTCAATTAAACAGTTTTTAATTGAAATATTAGTCAGCTAGAAAAAAAACCAACATCGATTATAAACAAAAAAATATGAAAAAGCTGTTTTTACTGACATTTATTTGTTTTGTACAATTTTCAATTGTAGCACAAAATCCAACACCTACAAAGCCCAGGGTTCTTATAAGTACTGATATAGGAGGTACTGATCCTGATGACAATCAGTCTATGACGCATTTACTTATGTACAGTGATTTGTTTCAATTAGAAGGTCTGGTTTCATCTCCTTCCTATGGCGACGGAAATAAAGAAGAAATTCTTAGAATGATTGACCTTTATGAAAAAGATCTTCCAAAACTAAAAAAACACAATAAAAAGCTGGCTCAGCCAAAATATTTACGCTCCATTACCAAACAGGGGCTTAAAGGCAACGCTTCTTTTTCAGGATTCACCAAAGCAACCGAAGGTTCCGACTGGATTATTAAATGTGCCAAAAAACAAAGCGATCAACCTTTATGGGTTTTAGGCTGGGGCGGTCTTGAAGATATTGCACAAGCTTTGCACGATGCACCTGAAATTCAGAATAAAATCAAAATATACTGGATAGGCGGACCCAACAAAAAATGGAGCGCTAACAGCTATGCCTACATCGTAAAAAACTTTCCTAATTTGTTCTTTATCGAAGTAAACTCTAGTTATTACGGATTCTTTTCTCACAATAACGAACCCGATACTGTTAAAACCTCTGACTATTTTGATACTGCCATTCAGGGTGCAGGTCATCTTGGAAAAGACTTTAAAAGCTATTATGACGGAGAAATCAAAATGGGTGACTCTCCTTCTCTATTTTACCTGATGGATGGAAATCCTGATAATCCAGGCAGAGAAAGCTGGGGAGGCAGCTTTGAAAAAATAACACATAGCCCTAGAACTATCTACCACGGTACAACAACTCTAAAAGACACTGTCGCTTATTGTTCCATTATTGAAATGCATTTAAAAGGCCCAAAAAAAGAACTCCCTATCAATACTGTTTGTTTTACCATGGAAATACCATACGGAAATAATATCCAAAAATGGTCTGGTTACTATTTAGGAAATGGCGATTATGCCATAAGATACATTCCTAAAAAAGCAGAAAACATACATTATCAAATTCGTTCCGAAATTGCCGAACTCAATGGTCTTGAAGGCGATATTGTAGTGACTAATTTATGGCCTGGAAAACAACAAAAAGACAGTTATATTTTAGGCAACAACTGGTACAGTGACAAATCAGACAGCTCTTTATTTGATGGAAAAATTCAAGGTGGAAAAACCATTTTAAAATGGCGCAATGCCATTCTGGAAGATTGGACTAAACGTTGGGATTGGTTAAAATAATGGAATAATATTTTTTTCGTACCTGAATAGTAACTCTTACATAAAAAAAATATGAATCCTAAAGTAGCCCAATTTTTAAGCAAAGCAAAAAAGTGGCAGGATGAAATGACACTGTTAAGAGAAATAATTACAGAATGCAAACTAGAGGAAGATTTCAAATGGATGCATCCCTGTTATACCTTAGACAATGCTAACGTGGTATTAATTCACGGTTTCAAAGACTATTGCGCCTTACTATTTTTCAAAGGGGTTTTAATGAAGGACGAAAAAAAAATTCTGATTCAACAAACGGAGAATGTTCAGGATCGAAGACAACTTCGGTTTAAAAATGTAGCAGAAATTGAAAAATTAGAATCAGTTATCAAAGCTTACATACAGGAAGCGATTGCTATAGAAAAAGCAGGTTTAAAAGTCGTAATGAAAACCACCGCAGAATTCAATATGCCGGAAGAATTCCAGACTGTTTTAGAAGATATGCCCGAACTAAAAAAAGCGTTCCAAACTTTAACTCCTGGTCGTCAAAAAGCCTATTTATTATATTTTTCTTCGGCAAAACAAGCTAAAACCCGTGAAGCCCGAATTGAAAAGTATCTTGAAAAAATTCTTAATGGAAAGGGATTAGATGATGATTAACAAGCATACTATATTTGTTTCTTTTAAACTTCAACATAGCTTTAACGACAATTAAAACAGATTGCCAATAAACTTTGTAACTTTGCAACTTCAAAAACTTTGCAACAAAAAACAAATGAATTTCCAAGTCGTATCGGATTACAAACCAATGGGAGACCAACCCCAGGCTATTGACAAACTCTCGCAAGGTATCATAGATGGCGAAAAGTTTCAAACGCTTTTAGGGGTTACGGGTTCCGGAAAAACCTTTACAGTAGCCAATGTTATTCAGGAAGTACAACGTCCAACTTTAGTTTTGGCACACAACAAAACCCTGGCGGCTCAGTTGTATTCGGAATTCAAACAGTTTTTCCCTAATAATGCAGTAGAATATTTCGTTTCCTACTACGATTATTACCAACCCGAAGCATTTATGCCGGTTACAGGGGTTTTTATCGAAAAAGATTTATCTATCAACGAAGAGTTGGAAAAAATGCGTTTAAGCACCACTTCTTCCCTACTTTCTGGTCGTAGAGACATTCTTGTGGTAGCTTCTGTTTCTTGTTTGTATGGTATCGGAAACCCTGTCGAATTTCAAAAAAATGTCATTGCTTTAGAAAGAGATCAGGAAATTTCCAGAACCAAATTATTGCATAGCTTGGTGCAAAGTTTGTATTCCAGAACCGAAGCCGATTTTACACCTGGTAATTTCAGAATCAAAGGGGATACTGTGGAAATTTTCCCAAGTTATGCAGATGACGCCTATCGGATTCACTTTTTTGGTGATGAAATCGAGGAAATTGAAAGCTTTGATGTTCAAACGGCTCAAGTGATTGAACGATTTGACAAACTCACTATTTATCCGGCTAATATGTTCGTGACTTCTCCGGATGTGCTACAAGGCGCTATTTGGGAAATTCAGCAAGATTTAGTTAAACAAGTAGATTATTTTAAAGAAATAGGCAAACATCTGGAAGCCAAAAGACTGGAAGAACGAACTAATTTCGACTTAGAAATGATTCGCGAATTGGGTTATTGTTCCGGTATCGAAAATTATTCCCGTTATCTGGACGGCAGATTGGCAGGAACGCGTCCTTTCTGTTTATTGGATTATTTCCCAAAAGATTATTTAATGGTAGTTGACGAAAGTCACGTAACGCTTTCTCAGGTTCATGCTATGTATGGAGGCGACAGAAGCCGGAAAGAAAATTTAGTGGAATACGGTTTCAGACTTCCGGCCGCTATGGACAACCGTCCTTTAAAGTTTGAGGAATTTGAGGCCATGCAAAACCAAGTCATATATGTATCGGCAACTCCGGCTGATTATGAATTACAAAAAAGCGATGGTGTATATGTAGAACAAGTGATTCGTCCTACGGGATTATTAGATCCTATTATCGAAATTCGTCCCAGTTTGAATCAAATTGATGATTTAATTGAAGAAATTCAGCAACGATGCGAACTGGATGAACGTGTTTTAGTGACCACTTTAACCAAAAGAATGGCTGAAGAATTAGCAAAATACTTAACTAAAGTCAGTATTCGTTGCCGCTATATTCACTCTGATGTCGATACGCTGGAGCGAATTGAAATCATGCAGGATTTACGAAAAGGAATTTTTGATGTTCTCATCGGTGTCAACTTATTGCGTGAAGGCTTGGATTTACCTGAAGTTTCGCTTGTAGCTATTTTAGATGCTGATAAAGAAGGATTCTTGCGCAGTCATCGTTCGTTAACGCAAACTATTGGTCGTGCAGCACGTAACTTAAATGGAAAAGCTATTATGTATGCCGATAAAATTACAGATAGCATGCAAAAAACGATTGACGAAACCAATTATCGCAGAACAAAACAGATTAATTTCAATACCGCTAATAACATAATTCCGCAGGCATTGAATAAGAAAATAGACAGTGCCTTTACCAAAAACCCACTGGTGGAATACGAATTGGGACACACGCTAAATACGGCAGCAGAACCGGTAAACGAATATTTATCCAAAGACGAAATAGAAAAACGAATTCGTGAAAAACGAAAATCAATGGAAAAAGCCGCAAAAGAACTCGACTTTATGCAAGCCGCAAAATTACGAGATGAAATAAAAAAATTACAAGAACAGCTGGTTTAATACACAGATTCATCATGAAAAATATTCCATAAAGCATCATCCGTAATGATGGTATTAGGTGCATTTTTCATTTTTTTCAACAAAATCCTTACAGCATCTGTATCTAAGCTCATACTAATGGCAATATGGATAATTAAATCCGGATCCTGCTTGTATAAAATACCGTCATCCTGAAAAAATAACACCAGCTGATAAAATTGCTTGATTCTGTGCAGCTTTAAATTATCCGGCAATGGAGGCAATTCATGACTTAATAAATCTATAAATCCTCCTTTTTCAAAATTGAGTTCATTGGCTATCAAAAATAAAAAATCATACCCTTTTTTACTCAATTGACCATCAACTGAAGCGAAGGCGATCATTTCTAAAAGCAATTTCTTCTTTTGTTCACAAGTATCCATATCATAAATAATTTTAGCTAAAATATCATTTTTTATGATAATAACCCAAAGAAAACTCCTTTATTAAACAATTTAATTGAAAAATCACATTTTTTTCATACAGTAAAAAAGTTAAAAAACATTCATATATTGAAATATTTTAACTTTTAGTTTAAAAAAAGTCAATCTGAAAAACCCTCTTTTACAGATAACACTTTTATCAATATCCTTTTTTATCATATAAGCAAAATGAGATTAAAAAAATCAGAAAATCAAAATTCTGCTATATCGTGAAAAAATATTCATTTTTATAGCTTAATTTTATCATCAAACGCGCTATTATGGAATTGATTATTAAAGAATACGAGCTACAATTAAAGCATACTTTCACAATTTCCAGAGAATCTATTGATATTCAGCCTTCCTTAATTGTACAGTTAAAAAATGGCGGATTCTCAGGATATGGCGAAGCAACCTCTAATCCTTATTACAACATCAGTGTCTCTATGATGAAACAGGATTTAGAAGCAATCCGAAACCTAATAGAAACTACCACTGAAGAAACTCCTGAAGATTTTTGGGCAAAAATATATCCTTATTTAAAGCACGATATGTTTGCTTTATGTGCACTAGATATGGCTTACACCGATTTATACGCCCGAAAAAAAGGACAAAAACTCCACGAACTATGGGATTATAATATTGAGAAAAATCCATTAACAAATTATACCATAGGAATTGATTCTATCGATAAAATGGTATCAAAAATGAAAGAATTACCGTGGCCAATATATAAAATCAAATTAGGCACCAGCGAAGATATAGCTATTGTTAAAGCTCTAAGAGAACATACTGATGCTGTTTTTAGAATCGATGCAAATTGCGGATGGGGTATAGAAGAAACACTGACTAATGCAGTAGAATTAAAAAAGCTTGGGGTCGAATTTTTGGAACAGCCACTAAAAGCCGATGACTGGAAAGGACATGAAATTATCTTTAAGCATTCCGTATTACCTGTTATAGCTGATGAAAGCTGTATTGTTGAACAGGATATCTCCAAATGCTACAATCATTTTCATGGTGTGAATATTAAATTAGTAAAATGCGGCGGGCTGACACCTGCACGAAGAATGATACAACAAGCCAAAAAATTAGGATTGAAAACAATGGTAGGCTGCATGACAGAATCCTCTGTTGGTATTTCGGCAATTGCCCATTTATTACCACAATTGGATTATGTAGACATGGATGGAGCATTACTTTTATCTGAAGATATTGCAAACGGTGTACAGATTGAAAAAGGAGTCATTGGATACTCTAATTTAAATGGAACAGGAGTTGTTCTTAAATAACAATTAATGAAAGTAACACAATTTCCGAACCGGATATTAAAAGTTAATGGTGATAACTATTTGTATTTTGGCGGTACGGCTTATTTAGGTTTACCGCCAAATAAAAAATTTCAAAAAATACTTTTTAAAAATATTGCCCGCTGGGGAACGGCATACGGAAGTTCGCGAAATGCCAATATTCAATTAACCGCTTATGAGAAAGGAGAACGTTTTTTAGCTCAGTATATTCAGGCCGAAGCAGCTCTTACAGTTTCATCCGGAATGCTTGCCGGACAATTAGTACTTAAAACTTTAGAATCTCAAACGGATGTTTTTTTTCATTTTCCTGATACACACGTCGCAATAAGCCACAAAAAAAGTCTCCCTTTTTTTATAAATAACCAATTAAATCCGCGTTTATCAGACGAAAAACCTGAAAAAATAACCATTCTTACAGATGCAGTAAATGCTAATGCTGTTACTCCCGTAAATTTTTCTGTTTTAAAACAAATTCCGGCGCATAAAGAAATAACCGTTGTTATTGATGAGTCACATTCACTCGGAATCTTAGGTAATAATGGCAGCGGAATTTTTTCGATGTTACATCACCCCAACATTAAACGCAAAATTTCGCTTGCTTCGCTGGGAAAAGCCATGGGATTATCCGGTGGCGTAATTGCTGCTGATTCCAGTTTTATTTCGGAACTGAAAGAAAATGATATTTTTGTATCCAGTGCCGGAATGAATCCTGCATTTGTAAAAACTATCGTTGATGCAAAAAAACTCTATTTTGCCCAAAACAAAAAATTAAAACAAAACCTGGATTATCTGGATTCAAAATTGATTTCAAATATTAATATTCTTTTTGATAAAAATTACCCTGTGATTTATCCACGCATTGAAAATATCAATTCAGTTTTAGTTTCAAATAAAATTATTATTACGCATTTCAAATATACTTCTGATACAGATTTGAACCGGATAATAATTACAGCAAATCATAAAAAGAAAGATTTAGACAGAATAATAAAAATCCTCAATCAATACTAAAACGAAATTGATAAGCTAATGTCATAAAAACGTACATTTGTAAAAAACACATCAATGACAAACAACGATATCTTTAAAAAATTACGCGTGGCATTAATGTTGCGTGATGACCAAATTGTAGAAATACTGGAATTAGTTGATTTCAGAATTTCCAAATCAGAATTAGGAGCTTTTTTTCGTGATGAAAAACACCCCAATTATATGGAATGTGGCGATCAGGTATTACGCAATTTCTTAAATGGACTAGTTATTCATTTGCGTGGAACAAAAGAAAATCCTAAAAACCCAAATGATATTTTAGCAAAACATAAAGCACAGATTCCTAAAAAAGAAAGTACTAAAGAGCGAACTGAATTTAAAGCTGCTGCTAAAGATGCCGAAAAAGGAAGAGCAGATCAAAAGCCTGCCAAATCAGTTTCGACAGCTAAAAAACCTTTTAAGAACAACAATTCAAAAGCGACTCCAAAAGTACAGATTGTAGAAAAAGTAAAGTTCAATAACGGTAAAAATAAAAAAACTAAATAAAGTTTTTTTATAATTCTTTAAGTAACTTAAAACAAAAATCCCGGACAGCATCCGGGATTTTATTTTCTATGTATTTTCATTTATTTAGTGAATTTAACCAGAAAAACAAGTCCTTTACCAACTTCCAGTTCATCTGTAGATAATTTTCGATAATTTAAGGTGTTTTTAATAAAATAATTTAAACTTTCATTAGAGGTATTAGTACTCATCACTACAATTTCGTGATTTTCATTAATTGCAATTCTTACTTTTACCAAAACATCCTGATCCAACCCTGTAAATGTTGGATAACTATTAAGCATCTTAGTTATTTCCTTGTAAGTTTCACTTAAAGAAGCTGTTGAGTTATTAGGTGATTTTTCTGCTGCAAATGCTGTTGTTAAAAATAAAGTAACAACAACTGATAGAATTAGTTTTTTCATGATTTCTTAGTTTTTAATTAGAATTAAATTGTTTCAAGATTTCATTGTAAAAGTAAAAAAAAGCGTTGTACAAAAAATACCTAATTGACTGATATAGTAAGTTTTACGAGACACAAAATATTACAGCACAAAAAATAGAAGTCCGATAAAAAAAAATATCTTATTTTTCATTATTCATATAAAAAAAGCTTTTTCTACGAAAAAAAATTAGTTAAAACAGCCAAAACAAACAAAAATTTGCGAATAATTTATCTAAAAAAACGTCTAAAACAAAAAAATCCTGGATATGAACCCGGGATTTTTGCTTTTTTTAGTTTAAAAATTTACTTGGTAAACTTCACCAGAAAAACAAGTCCTTTCCCTACTTCTAATTCATCAGCTAACAACTTTTGATAATTTAAAGTATTCTTGATGTAGTAGTTTAACTCTTCATTTGTTGTATTCGTACTCATCACTACAATTTCATGTTTCTCATTAATAGCAATTTTTACTTTTACAACAACATCCTGATCTAATCCTCCAAAGTTTGGATACGTATTTAACATTCTAGTTAGTTCTCTGTAAGTCTCATCAAAATTTTTTGCTGTATTGGGAGACTTATTAGCAGCAAATGCTGTACTCATAAACAAAGCAACAATAACAGATAAAAATAATTTTTTCATGATTTTTAGTTTTTAATTACAGTTCAAAATTACTACTGTTTATCAACATAAAAACCACAAAAACAATTACTTAACCCAATCATAAAAACCTTTATTTTTTACTTTTTATCAAGTATGAAAACTATCCGCTTAAAAAATAGGAGCTCTATAAAAATGGAGAACTAATTTTTAATTAATCTCATAAAAACAGAAAAAACAGTAAATAAAAAATACTAATTAGCCTGATAATATTAAATTAACACAATTATAAATGATTAAACAAAAAAAAATCCTGTCTCGTTTTGCAACGAGACAGGATTCTAATATATAACTAAGTTTCTTTATTAAGAAAGTGCAGCCTGTACCTGATCAGCAGCTTCCTGGAATTGCACTGCAGATAAAATTGGCATACCAGAGTTGTCAATTAATTCTTTTGCAATTTCAGCATTCGTACCTTGTAAACGAACAATGATTGGTACTTTAATAGCATCACCCATGTTTTTATAAGCATCAACTACACCCTGAGCAACACGGTCACAACGAACGATTCCTCCAAAGATGTTAATTAAAATCGCTTTTACGTTTGGATCTTTAAGAATAATACGGAAAGCCGTTTCCACACGTTTAGCATCAGCAGTTCCTCCTACGTCAAGGAAGTTAGCCGGTTCAAAACCTGCATATTTAATTAAATCCATAGTTGCCATAGCAAGACCCGCACCATTCACCATACAACCTACAGTACCGTCAAGATCTACATAGTTCAATCCTACTTCTTTAGCTTCTACTTCAATTGGATTTTCTTCAAGAATATCACGCATTTCAGCATAAGCTTTTTGTCTGTATAATGCGTTATCATCAATATTTACTTTAGCATCAACCGCTAAAATTTTATTATCAGATGTTTTTAATACCGGGTTAATTTCAAACATTGAAGCATCAGAACCAATATAAGCTTTGTATAATGCATCGATGAATTTCACCATTTCTTTGAATGCGTTTCCTGAAAGACCTAAGTTAAAAGCAACTCTTCTTGCCTGAAAACCTTGTAGTCCAACAGTCGGGTCAATTTCTTCAGTAAAAATTAAATGAGGTGTATGCTCAGCAACTTCTTCAATATCCATTCCACCTTCAGTAGAATACATAATCATGTTACGTCCTGTAGCTCTGTTTAACAAAACAGATACATAAAACTCAGAAGTTTCAGATTCTCCAGGGTAGTACACATCTTCAGCAATTAAAACTTTATGTACTTTTTTACCCTCTGCAGAAGTTTGAGGAGTGATTAATTGCATTCCGATAATTTCGCTAGCAATTCCTTCCACTTTATCGATTCCTTTAGCAAGTTTCACCCCGCCGCCTTTACCACGTCCACCTGCGTGAATTTGGGCTTTTACAACGTACCAACTTGTTCCTGTTTCGGTAGTTAATTGTTTTGCAGCAGCAACAGCTTCAACCGCATTATTGGCAACGATTCCGCGTTGAACGCGAACTCCGTAGCTTGCTAAAATCTCTTTTCCTTGATATTCGTGTATGTTCATAATATAGAATTTGTCTGGATTCTGAAGTTATTTCAAAATATGAGTGCGACAAAAGTAGCAAAAATGAACTTAAATCTGAAATCTTTTTAGCGATTTAAAATATCTTATAAATAAAGTTAAAAAAAAATGCTTTTGCGTTCATTTTTTCAGCAAAAAAAAGATTTTGTAGCGAAAAAAGAAGCAAACTGACGTTTTTACATGGAATTTTACAATATTCAATTTAAAAAAATCAGAAATAATTGTCAAAATATCACCCAAAAAACAAGACTATATTAACGATTTGTTAATACATGAGGTAAATAATGCAATTATTATTATTTATTATACATTTTTCTATTATTCCTGTAAAAGTAGCCCATAATAGCCTCAATGGATGGATTATATTTAATGAAATATCTATTTTTGTAGAAAAAATTATCAAGCATGAAACTTAAAGAACAAGGCCTTTATTTGCCAGAATTCGAGCATGAAAACTGTGGAGCTGGTTTTATTTGCAACCTTAAAGGTGAGAAAACGAATCAAATTATACACGACGCATTAGAAATTCTAGTAAAACTAGAGCACCGTGGTGGTGTAAGTGCTGACGGAAAAACGGGAGATGGAGCTGGACTTTTGATTGACATTCCTCACGAATATTTCAACAGAGTTTGTGATTTCAAATTGCCTGCTCCACGTGAATATGCTGTAGGAATGGTGTTTTTGCCTAAAATCCAGAATCAGTACGTTTTTTGTAAAGACATATTTGAAAAAGAAATTAAAGCACAAGGACTTACTATTTTAGGATGGAGAGAAGTTCCTGTAGATTCTTCTCAGTTAGGAGAGATTGCTTTAGCATCTGAACCTACTATCGAACAAATTTTTGTTGGTCAGAGTGAATCTATAGATGAGGCTACTTTTAAAGCTAAATTATATGCAGCCCGTAAAATTACAGAACACACTATTGCTAATTCAAAAATATCGCAAAGTTCTTATTTTTATGTTCCAAGTTTATCTACTACTACCTTAATATATAAGGGTATTATCATGCCTGAGGATATTGGTCCATATTATACTGACTTACAACAAACGGATTTGGTTACCCGTCTTGCATTGGTACACCAGCGTTTCTCTACGAATACAATGCCTACATGGGAGTTATCCCAACCATTTAGATATATGTGTCAAAATGGTGAGATTAACACTTTAAGAGGTAACGTGAGTAGAATGCGTGTACGTGAAGAAATCATGAAAAGTGATGTCTTTGGTCCACAAATAGAAAAATTATTCCCAATCATTCTTCCAGGAAAATCAGATTCTGCTTCTATGGATATGGTTGTGGAGTTATTAACTCACACCGGACGTTCATTACCGGAAGTAATGATGATGATGATTCCTGAAGCATGGGAAAAACATAAAACCATGTCTGACGAAAGAAAAGCTTTCTACGAATACAATGCCTGTATCATGGAGCCATGGGACGGACCAGCATCTGTACCATTCTCTGACGGAGATTACGTAGGAGCTTTATTAGACCGTAATGGTTTAAGACCTTCCCGTTATACTGTTACTAAAAGTGGTAAATTGATTATGGCATCAGAAATTGGTGTTGTAACAGTTGATCCTGAAGATGTAGAAAGCCACGGTAGATTAGAACCTGGTAAAATGTTCCTGGTTGACATGAACGAAGGACGTATTATTAATGATGAGGAAATTAAAAGCAAAATTGTTTCTGAAAGACCTTACCAAGAATGGTTGAAACAATATCGTTTGAACCTAAAAGACGTTCCTACTACAACTAAAGCTTGTCCAATTGAAACTATCGATTTAAAGACCAGAGAGCGTTTATTCAACTATACATTAGAGGATATTCAGGATATGATTACTCCAATGGCTCAAGCTGGAAAAGAAGCTTTGGGTTCTATGGGTATCGACACTCCTCTTGCTGTATTATCAGACAGACCTCAATTAATCCCTAACTATTTCAAACAATTATTTGCGCAGGTAACTAACCCACCTTTGGATGGTATCCGTGAAGAAATTGTAACTGATATTAGTTTAGCATTAGGTCAAGACAGAAATATTTTTGATATTTCCAGCAAACAATGCAGAAAATTAAGAATTCAGAATCCGGTTATTTCTAACGACGACTTAGAAAAAATCAGAAATATTGATATCGATCACTTCAAAGCAGAAACTATTGAAATCCTTTATGCAAAAGACAAAGGTTTAAATGGTTTAGAAAATGCCTTAGAAGATATTATTATCCAGATTACAAAAGCTGTAGAAAGAGGAACAAACTTAATAATCTTATCAGACAGAGGTGTAAACAAAGAGTTTGCCCCAATCCCTGCATTATTAGCTTGTTCTTATGTAAATCATCAGATGAACCGTCTACGCAAACGTTCTTATTTTGATATCATCATCGAATCAGCTGAACCACGTGAGCCACATCATTTTGCCACATTGTTCGGATATGGAGCCAGTGCGATTAACCCTTACATGGTTAATGAAATCATTCGCGTACAGGTACAGGAAGGATTTATTACCGGAATTAGCGAACAAAAAGCAGTTGATAACTTCAACAAAGCTATTGGTTCAGGTATTTTAAAAATCATGAATAAAATTGGAATCTCTACGTTACATTCTTACAGAGGTTCTCAAATTTTTGAAATCGTTGGTTTCAACTCTAAATTTGTTGAAAAATACTTCCCTTATACAGCTTCAAGAATTGAAGGTATTGGATTGTACGAAATTGAAAAAGAAATAAACGAAAGATATAAATATGCTTATCCGGATGTATTAGTTCCAAACCGTTTGGGATTAAACATTGGAGGAGAATACAGATGGAGACGTAATGGGGAAAGACATATGTTCAATCCTACTACTATTGCTAAATTGCAACAGGCAGTACGTTTAAGTGATCAGGACAGTTATGATGTTTATTCAAAAAGCGTAAACGATCAGGCTAAGAGTTTAATGACTATCCGTGGTCTATTTGAATTCGATAATCTGGATCCAATTCCATTAGACGAAGTAGAACCATGGACTGATATCGTAAAACGTTTCAAAACCGGAGCGATGTCTTACGGATCTATTTCCAGAGAAGCACATGAGAACTTAGCTATCGCTATGAACCGTATTGGAGGTAAATCTAATTCAGGTGAAGGGGGAGAAGACAGAACCCGTTTCCAGCCAGATGTAAACGGAGACAGCCGTAACTCAGCTATCAAACAAGTAGCTTCGGGACGTTTTGGAGTAACTTCTCACTACTTATCCAGTGCAAAAGAGATTCAGATTAAAATGGCTCAGGGCGCAAAACCTGGAGAAGGTGGACAATTACCAGGTGAAAAAGTATTGCCTTGGATTGCATCGGCTCGTAACTCCACTCCTTTCGTAGGATTGATTTCACCTCCGCCACACCACGATATCTACTCAATTGAAGATTTAGCACAATTAATCTTCGACTTGAAAAATGCTAACAGAGAAGCACGTATCAACGTGAAACTGGTTTCTGAAGTTGGTGTTGGAACAATTGCTGCCGGTGTTGCTAAAGCAAAAGCTGACGTAGTATTAATTGCTGGTTATGATGGTGGTACCGGAGCTTCTCCATTAACTTCATTGAAACACGCAGGTCTTCCTTGGGAACTTGGATTAGCCGAAGCACAACAAACTTTGGTATTAAATAACTTAAGAAGCCGTATTGTTGTAGAATGTGACGGACAGTTAAAAACAGGTCGTGATGTAGCTATTGCAGCTTTATTAGGAGCTGAAGAATTTGGTTTTGCCACTGCTCCACTTGTAGCTTCCGGATGTATCATGATGCGTAAATGCCACTTGAACACTTGTCCGGTAGGTATTGCAACTCAGGATAAAGAATTGCGTAAAAACTTTAAAGGAACTCCTGAGCACGTAATTAACTTCTTCTACTATGTAGCGGAAGAATTAAGAGGAATTATGGCTTCTTTAGGTTTCAGAACTATGGAAGAAATGATTGGCCAGACTCACAAAATCAACTCTAACAAAGCCATTACACACTATAAAGCAAGAGGTCTAGATTTATCATCTATCCTGCACCGTCCGGCATCTTACAAAGAAATGACCGTTCGTAACACTGAGAAACAAGATCATGGATTAGACAACGTGATGGATTTCCAAATCTTAAAAGATTCTCACCGTGCTTTATACAGAAAAGAAAAAATGTCTTTAGAATATCCTATTAAAAATACCGACCGTTCAGTGGGAGCTATTGTTAGTAACGAGATTTCAAAAATATATGGTCATTTAGGTCTACCAGAAGACACTTTAAATATTCATTTTACAGGATCTGCAGGACAAAGTTTAGGAGCATTTAGTGCTCATGGATTAACTTTCACTGTTGAAGGAAATACGAATGATTATTTAGGAAAAGGTTTATCCGGAGCTAAATTAATCATCAAAAAACCTGCAAAAGCAACATTTGTTGCCTCTGAAAACATCATCGTAGGAAACGTTTGTCTATTTGGAGCAATTGAAGGAGAAGCTTTCATCAACGGTATTGCCGGAGAGCGTTTTGCAGTTCGTAACTCAGGAGCAGTAGCTGTAGTTGAGGGAGTTGGAGACCACGGATGTGAATACATGACTGGTGGAAAAGTAGTTGTTCTGGGTAAAACAGGAAGAAACTTTGCTGCAGGTATGAGTGGAGGTATCGCTTATATCTATGATCCTGAACACAAATTCAAAAATGGTTTATGTAATACTGAAACCATCGAATTTGAAACAGTTGAAGGAAACGAAGCTGATGAATTAAAACATTTAATTGAAAGACACGTGGCGTACACAAACAGTACAAAGGGTATCGAATTATTAAATGATTGGAATACAAGCTTAGAAAATTTTGTAAAAGTAATGCCTACAGAGTACAAAAAAGCATTAAAGCGTTTGGAAACAGAGGTACAAATGGTAGAAGAATTAACAGCATAATACAATGGGAAAAGTAACAGGTTTTAAAGAATTCGAAAGAAAAGATGAATCATACACAGCAGTACAAGAGCGTGTAGGACATTATAAAGAATTTACAGTTCCTTTGAGTGAAGCTGAAATTACTGAACAAGGATCACGTTGTATGGATTGTGGTATTCCTTTTTGCCACAGTGGATGTCCATTAGGGAATTTAATTCCTGATTTCAACCACATGGTACACCAGGGTGAATGGCAAAAAGCTTCCTGGATACTACATTCAACAAATAACTTCCCTGAATTTACAGGACGCTTATGTCCGGCACCATGTGAAAAAGCATGTGTATTAGGAATTATTGCTGATCCGATTTCTATTGAAAATATAGAAAAAAATATTGTGGAGCGTGCTTTTGCTGAAGGATGGATTAAACCTCAACCACCAAAAGTAAGAACCGGAAAAACAGTTGCTGTAGTAGGATCAGGTCCTGCAGGTTTAGCTGCTGCACAACAATTAAACAGAGCAGGTCATACTGTTACTGTTTTTGAAAGAGATAATGCAATTGGTGGACTACTTCGTTACGGAATTCCTAACTTCAAAATGGAAAAGGAAATTATCGACCGTAGAGTTGCCATTCTGGAAGCAGAAGGAATCACATTTAAAGTAAATACAAATGTTGGGGTTAACTACTCAATAGAAGATTTAAAAGCATTTGATTCTATCGTTCTTTGCGGTGGAGCTACTGAAAGAAGAAGCTTACCTACTCCTGGAGCAGATGCTGACGGAGTGGTTCAGGCGATGGATTTCTTAACACAACAGACTAAAGTAGTTTTTGGTGAAAAAATTGAAAACCAAGTTATGGCTACCGGTAAAGATGTGATCGTTATTGGTGGTGGAGATACAGGTTCTGACTGTGTGGGTACATCTAACCGTCACGGAGCAAAATCAGTAACTAACTTTGAGATTATGCCTAAACCACCAGTGGGAAGAAGCGAATCTACTCCATGGCCTTTCTGGCCGTTACAGTTAAAAACTTCTTCTTCTCACAAAGAAGGTGTTGAAAGAAACTGGTTAATCAATACTAAAGAATTCATTAAGGATGCTAATGGTAAATTAATCGCTTTAAAAACGGTTAATGTAGAATGGAAAATGGTTCCGGGACAACGTCCTGAATTAATCGAAATTGAAGGTTCTGAAAAAACATGGCCTTGTGATTTAGCTTTATTAGCACTTGGATTTACAGGACCAGAGAAAAACTTAGCAGAACAATTAGGTCTTGAAACTGATTTCAGAAGCAATTACAAAGCAAACAATTACCAAACAAATGTTCCTAACATATTTACTGCGGGAGATATGAGAAGAGGACAATCATTAATTGTATGGGCAATCTCTGAAGGTCGTGAGGCTGCAAGAGAAGTTGATTTGTATTTAATGGGAACTACTAACCTTCCTACTAAAGAAGGTGGAGATTTACCTCCATTATAATACTTATAAATCTTTAAAAAAGGCTATCCGAAAGCAATTTCAGATAGCCTTTTTTGTTTTTGTGATAATTCAAACTCTCCTTTTGTTTAAATAGTAATAATTACAACGTTGTATGTTTATTTTAAAACAATTTGTTACAATTTGTTAGAAATATTTTTATCTATTGTGGTATCAATAAAGAATAATAAATTTGTGTAAAAATAACAACAATGCAATCAAAAGACTTACTTCAATTAGCAGAACAATTTGGCAGCCCATTATATGTGTATGATGCTGAAAAAATAAAATCACAGTACAATAGATTAACAAAAGCTTTTTCTAAAGTAGAAAAACTACGTATCAATTATGCTATGAAGGCATTGTCTAACGTTTCTATTCTTCAATTGTTGAGAGAATTGGGATCATGTCTGGATGCTGTTTCTATTCAGGAAGTACAATTAGGACTTCATGCAGGTTATTCTCCGGATCAGATATTCTTTACTCCAAATGGTGTTTCTCTTGAAGAAATTGAAGAAGTACACGCTTTAGGAGTTCAAATTAATATTGATAATTTATCTATTCTGGAACAATTTGGTACAAAACACCCAACAGTTCCTGTGTGTATCCGAATTAACCCTCACGTTATGGCGGGTGGTAACGAAAACATTTCAGTAGGACACATTGACAGTAAATTTGGTATTTCAGTACACCAATTGCCACACTTAGTACGCATTGTTGAAAACACCAATATGAACATTGTGGGTATTCACATGCATACCGGATCTGATATTTTAGATATCGAAGTATTTTTGTATGCTGCTGAAATTTTATTTGATGCTGCAAGAAATTTCAAAAATCTTGAGTTCTTAGATTTTGGTAGTGGATTTAAAGTGCCTTACAAAAAAGATGATATTGAGACCGATATCGAAGAATTAGGAAAGAAATTATCGAAAAGATTCAATGCTTTTTGTGATGAATACGGTAAAGAATTAACATTGATTTTTGAACCAGGGAAATTTTTAGTGAGTGAGGCAGGTTATTTTCTGGCTAAGGTAAACGTAGTAAAACAAACTACATCCACTGTTTTTGCAGGAATTGATTCTGGTTTCAATCATTTAATTCGTCCTATGTTTTACGGTTCACAGCACCATATCGAAAACATTTCGAATCCAAAAGGAAAAGAGCGTTTTTACTCTGTAGTAGGATACATCTGTGAAACCGATACTTTTGCAAGCAACCGCAGAATTCAGGAAATTGCCGAAGGCGACATTCTTTGTTTCAGAAATGCCGGAGCATACTGTTATTCTATGTCTTCTAACTACAATTCCAGATACAAACCAGCAGAGGTTTTATGGATTAACGGAGAAGGTCACTTAATCAGAGCTCATGAAACATTTGAAGATTTATTAAAAAATCAAATTCCATTGCCGGAATCTGTAACAAAACAGTAAATACAAGAATTAAAATCATAAAAAAAAGGGGACTTTAAAATCCCCTTTTTTCATGTCTTTTAGTTTCCTAAAACCTCTGTGAGCAAATTCGCTTCTGTACCATTAGGAAAATCAATTTTAATCTTCTGAGCAATGGTTGGTGCTATCTGAGTAATTACTTTTTTATCAAAAGATTCACCTTTTTTAATATTCCAGCCATAAAATAACAAAGGTACATGCGTATCATAGCTATAAGGAGTTCCGTGAGAAGTTCCTTTTCCTTCATGTTCAATATAACCCGGCTTATCTAAAATAACCAAATCTCCATTTTGTTTAGGATCATAACCTTTAGTAATATAATTTAAAAAATAATCTGCAGTTGTTCCTGCCAGAATTTCTTCTTCGGTATATACACGTTTTACCTGTGGCATTTTCATTAAAAAATCTTTAAAAGCTACTTTCACTTTATCTAATGAAAGTCCTTTTTCCTGAATTTGTTTCTGATCGAAAAACAGATTAAAATTAGAGTAATTCAAAACCAAATCAGTTCCAAAAGTAGCTTGTGAGAATTCACGTAATTGAGTGGATAACTTTTTATAGTCTACAGCTTCAACTGCATATTTATTGTCTTTTAAGAAATTCACATTTTCTGCAGCCGCATGGTCAGCTGTCAAAAACAACAGGTAATTATCTTTACCCACTTTTTTATCCAAATAAGCCAGAAAATCGGCAATAGTTTCATCCAAACGCAAATAAGTATCCTGAACTTCTCTGGAACGTGGTCCGGTTAAATGCCCGATATAATCCGTTGAAGAAAAGCTAACAGCTAAAAAATCAGTATCGTTATCCAGACCTAAATTCTCTTTTGCAATGGCTTCTTTGGCAAAGTCAGCAACGATATTGTTTCCAAAAGGAGTAGATTTAATCACTTTTGCTCCTTTTTCAGCATACATTGCTTTTAGATTATAAGGAAAAACCGGTTTTTTACTTCCGTACAAAAGACCTTCATACGGATTATCATCTGCTAAACTTTTGCTGTAAACAGATTCCGGTTTAAACAAAGTCCATTCATTACTTAAATAAGTTTCATACGTCTTTTTTGCATTGAATTCAGAAACCCAATCAGGTAGTTGTTTTCCGTAGAAAGTACTGGAAATAAAATTTCCTGAATCACTCATCCAAAAAGCCCAGTTAGCAAAATGTCCCGCAGGAAGTATTGCCCCACGATCTTTAACACTGATGCCGATAACTTTTCCTTTAAAATTAGTAGCCATCCTTAATTCATCCGTTACGGTTGTGCTTTCTAAATTAAGCGGAGACATTTTACCTTCATCTGAATCTCCGGTTCCTAAAATTGTAACCGAAGCATCATCTGTACAATATCTTGATTTTCCAATAGATTTATCAAACCAGGTATTCCCAACAATCCCGTGTATTGCCGGAGTTGTTCCGGTATAAATTGATGCATGACCCGGACCTGTATAAGTAGGCATATAATTATAATGCGTATTATGAAATACATAACCATCATTCATTAATCTCTTAAAACCATTCGCTGAAAAATCATCCGAGAAACGATAGAGGTATTCCATCTTCATCTGGTCCACCACAATTCCTACTACCAGTTTGGGTCTTTGCTGCGCAGAGCCATTAAATATTGCCAGTGAGGCAAAAAGTAAAAATATTCTTTTCATAATAAAATTTAGATATAAAAGCAAAAATACAAATTAAACCAAGAGCTAATATTATCAAATAGTTATGGAAACCATTAAATGAAGAAAAAAAACAACAGTAATATGGAACCAAATTATACGCTTGCTTATACAAATCATGTTTTAAAAAGTTATTTTTGTAATTATAAAAGTGATAATCCTCTGAGATTAAAAAAAAAAAATCGAAACAAGCATATAATGAAATACCCTTATCCACTATTTTTTATAATTTTATTTGGTATTCTGATAAGCTTTAGTTCCTGTGCTGCTACCGGTAAATGGAATAGCAAGGCTACAGCGACTACTATTGCATACAAAGCAACCGAATCCAAAAATCCAATAAAAGATTACGCCGGCAATTATGTAACAGTAGTGTATTTAAAAAATCTTTCTTTTAAAAAAATTGGACAAAACAGCATAAAAAAAGATGTTCAGTGGTTACTCTCTCAGGGATACCGTGTAATCGAACTGGATTATAAAAAAAATAAAAATGCAAAAGCTTTAAAAATAAACGAAGACATTATTGCTATAAATGACTCTATTTCGGCAGGAAGTTTTTGTAATTTAAAAAACTGCTCACAATACAAATCATATGTTTTATTTGAAGGTTATCGTATAGCCAGAGATGTCAGCTATTTTGTTGATGACCCAACTGTTTATAATACACCGGAACAATATACAGTTGGAGATTCATTGCATATGGATATTATTTATCCGGCGAATCCAAAGGTAAAAGTACCTACTATTTTATCCTTTTCTTACAGCAACAGCTATGCAAATTACGATCAGGAAAAAGGAAAATTAACCGATGCGTACAAAGATCAAAGAGTAAATCTTGCTTACACGTTTGGAGGATTTAATGACTCTTTTCTTGAAGGAACTCCTGCTCATGGGATGGCCTGGGCTATTGCCGATCATCCTAAATATTGTCCGTGGGGCAAAGGGAAACCAATTAATGGGGCTAATGACACTTATAAATCATATCAAACTAACCCTGACGCAGCTCAAAAAGTTAAATCAGCCGTCAGAACCTTACGTGCTTTTACTAATAAAATGGGACTTTCGGACAAAATAGGTATTTTCGGTTTTTCAAGAGGTTCTACTGCAGGTTCTATGGCTATTGGCGACAAAGAAGTACCAGCACTGGAAAATGCCGGATTTAATGTTGGTGTTTCAGATGCTGTACAAGCTGCAGCGCTGGGTCCCGGAGTTTTTGATTACACACTTATTTACGACAAAACCAATGACGGGGATAAAAATATGGAATTAAGATGTCCCTGGATTTGGGGATCTTTAGAAAAAAACCGTGAACTATGGGAGTCTATGGGATCTTATTCTTTGGTTGAAACAGCTGCCACTGCTCCTACGCTGTTTTTTTACAATACTGATGACGACCTTTATTATCAGGATCAGATAGCACATCTTAAAAATAAATTAGACAAGCTGAATGTTCCCACTGCTACATTAGTAAATTACGGAAAAGGACATGCTGTACCGGAAACAGCTTTTGCTTTAAACACTCTTTACAGTTTCTTTAAAAATTATCTGAACCCTCCAAGGTTGATAAAAAACCAGAATGAGTAAATTGAGACATATAAAAAAATTCTGTCTTTTTTTAAGTCCAAAAACACCGTTAAAAAAAACCAAACAACTTCTAACTATTTTGTTAATTATTATTTTAATTTATTCCAAATAACACATTGTAAAACCAAATTTAGCTCATACATTTGCACCGTTATTTTAAATAAATCCAAATAATAATGAAAAGATTTTTTCTGCCTTCAATAACACTATTATTTTCTCTATCTGCTCAAGCTCAGGAAGTAGCTTCTGCACAGGAACATCAAAGTTCAATACAAATTAACTCTACTCCTTTTGACACTATTAAAAACAAAAAAGGAGAAATCTTAAATGAGATTATCGTTACCGGAAACAAACCACAAAAACCGGTATCAGCAGCAAGATCTGGAATTAAACCTATGGACTTACCACAAAGTGTTCAGGTCATAGACAATCAAATCATCACACAACAACAGGCTATCCGCTTAAGTGAGGTGATTAAAAATGCCAATGGTGTCTATGTAGGTTCTGCACGTGGCGGAACTCAGGAATCTTTTTGGTCAAGAGGTTATGATATGGGAGCCAATAATATGTTTAAAAATGGATTTCGTTATAATGCCGGTTCAATTCCGGAGGTTTCATCGTTAGAAAGAGTAGAATTCTTAAAAGGAGGCTCTGCATTATTGTATGGTAATGTTGCCCCTGGAGGGATTTTAAATCTAGTTACTAAAACCCCTCAATTTACAAAAGGCGGTGAGATTTCCATGCAGATTGGAAGCTATGATTTCTACAAGCCTTCCATTGATTTTTATGGTCCGTTGAATAAGCATATTGCTTATCGTTTTAACGGATCTTATGAAAACTCAAAAAGTTTTAGAGATTACGTGAAAAACGATCGTATCTATTTTAACCCTTCCTTTTTATTTAACATCTCTGAAAAAACACATATTACAGTTCAGGGAGATTATTTAAGTGCCGATTGGACTCCTGATTTTGGTACCGGAATTATTGGAGAAACTGTTTTAGATCTTCCGCGAAACATTTACTTTGGAGCATTATGGTCAACCGGAAATACGAAGTCAGCCAGTGCTTCTATATTATTCAATCATGATTTTAATAAAAACTGGAAATTAAGTTTCAACAGTTCATTTCAATCGTACAGAAGAACACAAAAATCTACAGCTCAGATGAATGGTGTCACTTCTAGTGGAGACTGGAAACGTGGATTAACTCAAGCCGATGCAGCCGAAAGAATTTTTGGAGATCAATTAAGCTTACAAGGAACATTTTACACAGGAAGCATCAAACACCAAATATTTACAGGCGTTGATTATGAAAATTCGATTGCACCAAGTTATAGCTTTGCTTTTGCTTTAGCAGATTATGGTACAATTAATCTTTTTGATTATGATTACAGCACACAAAGTACCGACATTCCTTTCTCACAATCTACACAACTAGCGACTACTAATACACAGCGTTTTGGAGCATATGCACAGGATTTAATATCAATTACTGATTATATTAAAGTTTTGGGAGGCATTCGTTGGTCTTGGCAAGAAGCAGAAGTTGATACCGAAGTTTATGCTACCGGAGTTACAACAACTAGTGCTAAAACATTCAACAGAGCTTATTCTCCAAAAGGAGGACTGGTTATTCAACCTGATAAAGAAACATCCTTATTTGCCAGTTATTCGAATTCTTTTACTCCAAATACAGGGACAACAGTTGATTTACAACCATTAGAACCTACAATTATTGATCAATATGAAGTGGGAATCAAAAAAGATTTCTGGAAAGGAATTTTAAGTACAAATGTTACTTTATACCAAATAACCAACAATAATTTAGCTCAGACAGCTCAATTTCAGGCCGACGGAGTGACACTGAACGTAAACAACAACTTAAAAGAATTAGTAGGAGCTACAAAAGGAAAAGGTTTCGAGATTGATGTTACTGCTAAACCTGTTGAAGGGTTAAACATTCTGGCAGGTTATAGTTTTAATGAAACAAAAATTTCTAAATCTTCAGGAACCAACGGGAGTCTTGTAGTAGGTGATATTTTAGCCCGAACACCAAAACACACTGCTAATTTAAGCTTTTTCTACAAACTCCCTGGGGGTATGTTAAAAGGATTAAGTTTTGGAGCTATCGCAAATTATATCGGAGACAGAACCGGAGGATGGAATGACCGTTATGTCTGGACAGAAAATAAACCCGCAACCACTCCGAAAACATATACAGTAACTATTGAAGACAGAGACATTCCGTTAAAAGGTTATGCTACAGTAGATGCCTCTGTAGGTTATGAATGGAAAAAAATCTCCGTTTTATGCAAATTATCAAATATTACTAACGAATTGAACTATACCGTACACGAAAATTACAGTGTAAATCCAATCGCTCCTCGTCAAATAATGGCTAGTTTAAAATACAAATTATAAAACCTTTCCGGTTATTTTCTAAAAGCTCCTCTTAATCCAGGAGCTTTTTTTGTTTTAAGAGTAATTAAAATATTACTTATATTTAAACTATTCTAAATCAACCACAACAGAAATGAAGAAAATAACCAAAGAAGACATCAGTCAGGAAATATTTGACTTATACGATGATTATGCTCATAACAAAATCGAAAGAAGACAGTTTATAGAAAAACTATCTGTATTTGCTGTTGGTACACTTACACTTCCGTCATTATTGAGTTTTATAACACCCGATTATGTGAATTCAATCACAATTCAGCCTGATGATCCCAGAATCGATTCGGATTACATTACTTACGAATCACCAAAAGGCGGAGGAAAAATCAAAGGTTTACTTTCTAAACCGGCTAAAATAAATAAAAAATTACCCGGAGTAATCGTGGTTCACGAAAACCGTGGTTTAAATCCCTACATAGAAGATGTGGGACGTCGCACTGCTGTGGATGGTTTTATCAGTTTGGCACCGGATGCCCTGACTCCGTTAGGTGGCTATCCCGGCAATGATGACGAAGGAAGGGAAATGCAGAAAAAAAGAGACCGTTATGAAATGCTCGAAGATTTTATTGCTGCTTATTATTATTTAAAAAATCATCAGGATTGCGATGGTAACATTGGTGTGGTGGGATTTTGTTTCGGCGGATGGATTGCTAATTTAATGGCAGTAAAAATACCAAGCTTAAAAGCGGCAGTTCCTTTTTACGGGGGACAACCTACAGCCGAAGAAGCCGAACAGATTAAAACACCTTTATTATTACAATATGCAGGTTTAGACACCAGAGTCAATGCAGGCTGGCCAGCTTTCGAAACCATACTGAATCAGAATAAAGTCGAAAACACCGCACATATTTACCCGAATGTTAATCATGGATTTCACAATAACACTACACCGAGATATGATGAAAAAGCAGCAACATTAGCATGGGCACGAACCATTGATTTTTTTAAAGAAAATTTAAAATAAAATACACCTGCTTTTTACCGCAAATTCGCAAATTTTATAGAATAGTTATTCTTAAATAATTTGCGAATTTGCGGTAATTTTTTAATTCTCCCAATCTATCGAAATTAATCTACTAATTTGAAATAATAAATGGTATTAATTTAATTTCAAATCATTTAATAGTACCTTTGCAGCTCAAATAAATACAATGAGATTACACAGAAACTTAGTATATACTACTATCGATTCTCTAAATGCAATATTTAACGAAGGAGAATATGCGGATAAAGTAGTAGCAAGAGCATTAAAAAAAGACAAGCGTTGGGGAAGCTCCGACAGGAAATTTGTTGCTGAAACCATTTACGAAATTGTTCGCTGGAAAAGATTATACGCTGAAATTGCCGAAGTAAAAGAACCTTTTGACAGAGATAATCTTTGGAGAATGTTTGCTGTTTGGGCGGTTTTAAGAGGTTATCCAATACCTGACTGGCGCCAATTAGAAGGCACTCCGGAGAGAAAAATTAAAGGCCGTTTTGACGAACTTTCAAAAATAAGACCGCTTAAAGAATCGATTCCGGACTGGATGGATGAGCTGGGCGTTAAAGAATTAGGCGAAAAAGTATGGGCTAAAGAAATCGCTGCGCAAAACCAACCTGCCAAAGTTATCCTGCGAACCAACACCCTAAAAACCAATAAAGAAAGTCTTAGAGCTACTTTGATGGATTTAGATATCGAAACCGAATATTTAAAAGACCAACCAGATGCTTTGGTTTTAAAAGAACGTGCAAATGTTTTTATGACCGATGCTTTTAAACAGGGTTTATTTGAAGTTCAGGACGCTAATTCCCAGTTAGTCGCTGCTTTTCTTGATGTAAAGCCCGGAATGCGGGTGGTAGACACTTGCGCCGGGGCGGGTGGAAAAACATTACACATGGCAGCCTTAATGGAAAATAAAGGTCAATTAATTGCAATGGATTTATATGAAAGTAAATTAAAGCAATTAAAATTAAGAGCCAAACGTGACGGTGCCTTCAACATCGAATACCGCATTATAGACACTACAAAAGTGATTAAAAAACTACATGAAAAAGCAGATCGCGTATTGATTGATGCTCCTTGTAGCGGTTTAGGTGTTTTAAAAAGAAACCCTGATGCGAAATGGAAACTCAAACCTGAGTTTATTGATAACATTAGAAAAGTACAATCAGAAGTTTTAGAAAGCTACTCTAAAATTGTAAAACCAGGTGGAAAATTGGTTTATGCAACCTGTTCTATTTTACCTTCAGAAAATCAAAAGCAAGTTGAACGTTTTTTAACTACCGAAATTGGAAAACAATTCACCTTTATAAAAGACCATAAAATCTTAGCTTCAGAATCCGGTTTTGACGGATTTTATATGGCTTTGATGGAACGTAAAGAAAATCCAGTGAAAGAGAATAAAGAAGCCAGAGAAAAGAAAACAGAATAAAGAATATAGCTTTTAGTTTAAATCTTAGATTCTTCATAATTCAAAAAAAAATCCTCGCATACACGAGGATTTTTTTTATCTGTTTTCTAGCTTCTTTATTCTGTTTTCTTTTCTCTGAATTAGTCATTCATAGAAATCAAAAACTCTTCGTTATTTCTGGTTTTTCTAAAACGATCGTTTATAAATTCCATTGCCTCCACAGGATTCATATCTGAAAGATACTTTCTCATAATCCACATTCTTTGTAAGGTATCTTTATCTAATAATAAATCATCACGACGTGTACTCGAAGAAGTCAAATCAATTGCAGGGAAGATACGTTTATTGGCAATTTTTCTATCCAATTGTAATTCCATATTACCCGTACCTTTAAATTCTTCGAAAATAACCTCATCCATTTTAGAACCTGTTTCTGTTAAAGCAGTTGCAATAATACTTAAAGAACCACCTTTTTCAACATTTCGGGCAGCTCCAAAGAATCGTTTTGGCTTTTGCAACGCATTAGCATCCACACCACCACTTAATACTTTACCTGAAGCTGGCTGAACTGTATTGTAAGCTCTGGCTAACCGCGTAATGGAGTCTAAAAGAATCACTACATCATGTCCACATTCTACTAAACGTTTTGATTTTTCAAGAACAATATTGGCAATCTTAACATGCTCCTGTGGCTCTCTGTCAAAAGTAGAAGCAATAACTTCACCACGGACAGAACGCTGCATATCAGTTACCTCTTCCGGACGTTCGTCAATCAGTAAAACAATAAGATATACTTCAGGATGATTCGCAGCAATAGCATTCGCTATTTCTTTCAGCAACATGGTTTTACCCGTTTTAGGCTGGGCTACAATCATACCACGTTGTCCTTTTCCTATTGGTGAAAACAAATCGATAATACGTGTTGAAATAGAACTGTCTCTTTCGGCTAATTTGAATTTTTCTGATGGAAAAACCGGAGTTAAATGTTCAAATGAAATTCGGTCTCTGACAACCTGCGGGTCATGTCCATTAATTTTCAGTACACGAACTAAAGGGAAAAATTTCTCTCCTTCTTTTGGAGGTCTAACCACTCCTTTTACAGTATCTCCTGTTTTTAGACCAAACAATCGAATTTGTGAAGTTGATAAATAAATATCATCCGGAGAAGCTAAATAATTATAATCGGATGAACGTAAAAATCCGTAACCATCAGGCATCATTTCCAGAACGCCTTCACTTTCTATAATACCATCAAATTCAAAATCAGAATCTCTGAAATTATTCTTCTTATTTTTAAAATTAGGATTTTGATTCTGGTTTTGGTTTGGATTTGGTTTATTTTGATTTACCTCGTCAGTTCGCTTACGCTCGTGTGGATTTATTTTCTTTTGAGGGGTTTGAACTGTAGCATCATTTGAAACTTCTTCAGACCTTGTTTCATTCTCCGCCTCGGTTTGTTTTACTGTATCCTGATTTTCCTTGTCCTTTTTTAAAGCTATTTTCTTTTCATAAGTTGCTTTATTGAACTTTCCGGCTTTAGCTCTTCCGGCAACAGTTTCTTGTACTGTTCCTTCTTTTTGCTCATTTACAACTTCTGCTTCTTCCACTGCAACCGGCGCATCAGGCTGAGCTGATTCCCCTTCCTCATTTTCTACTCCATTCTTCACAGCTGCATTAGCTTTGTTTTTTATAATTGCCGGTTTCTTTGCGGGGGCAATCCGTTGCCTTTTAGGCTTATCATCTGTAACAGTAGCAGCAGTTTCTTCTGTTGCAGTTGTTGCTAAAGAATTTTGAAAATCCAAAATACTGGTAATTAAGGCATCCTTTTTTACACCATTGTACTTTATTGTTTTAGCAGCTTTAGCTATTTGTTGAAGCTCAGAAAGCTTCATTTCCTTTAATGCCGAAATATCAAACATGAATGTTCTATGAATTTAATTAAAATGGGGAATCTTGAAAAAAGATTGGGTGTGTTTTTTTTATTATGAATTCACCGCAGTATGAAGTGCTTACGGTATTATATTGCAATAATACGAATAAAATTTTATCATACAATAGTATTTTATGAAAAGAAAATATATTTTTGTACTACAATATTGAGATAATGATACAAAGAATTCAAACCATATATTTACTTATAGCTTTTGTAGTTACGGGTATTTTGCCTTTTATTTTTCCATTATGGACACTTAATGACGGTAAATCATTTCTGTTTATGCAAAACCAATTATATGTAATTTTATTTGGATTAAGCACAACACTATCTTTATTAAGTATTTTATCCTATAAAAAAAGACAAAATCAATTTGTTCTGGGCAGATTGAATATCATATTAAATTTGATTTTATTAGGATTGTTTTTATATCATTCACTAAATTTATCTGGAGAAACTCCTGAAGTTTCTGAGAAAGGTATTGGGATGTTTCTACCTATTTTAGCCATTGTAGCTTTAGTTTTAGCAAATAAGGCAATCAAAAAGGATGAAGATCTTGTAAAATCTGTGGATCGATTGAGGTAAACCTATAAATTTTAATTTATTAGTGCGAAGGAAACCCGAATTTTACATTCGGGTTTTTTTGTGATCTTTTTTTTATACATTTGAAGATACTAGAAATCATTTTATGGAAACCCCTATACGAATTCATATCGCCGACGACCATCAGGTACTAATTGTGGGCATGCGCACGCTGTTGAATGCTATTCCAAACTTTCAGGTCATAGGGTATTCTTTAAAAGGAACAACCCTTTATGAAGAAGTGAGCAACAACGCTACCGATATATTAATTTTAGATATCAGCATGCCTGAAAAAGACGGCATAGAAGTATTAAAAGAATTTTCAAAAAAAGGATTTCCCTGCAAAGTAATTGTACTCTCGACCTATGATGATATTAAAATAATTCAGGAAGTCATGAAATTAGGTGCCAGCGGCTACCTGACTAAACAATGTGCAGGTGAAAACATTGTTGAAGCCATTGAAGTTGTAAGTAATAATGAGGAATATTTTTGCAGCAGAGTACGTGAAATAATTTTTTCTTCGGCTACCAAAAACAACTCAAAACTAAATAAAAGTAATCTCAATCCTGATTATCAGTTAACCTCAAGAGAAATTGAAATTATTACATTAATTGCGTTAGAATTTAGCGGAAAAGAAATTTCAGATCAGTTATTCATTAGTGCCAATACTGTAGAAACGCACCGCAAAAATATTATGAAAAAATTACAGGCTAAAAACACCATTAGCTTAGTCAAATTTGCTTTAAAAAATAATTTAATAAAATCTTAGATTTCAATTTATACCGGCATGTACTATCAACGCATCTACTATTTATTGTTGGCACTATTTATTAGTGTTACGAATCTGGTATATGCCCAAACTGAAAATTCATTACATACTAAAACTACTGCGCTCACTCAGGAAGCGACCCGATTAATGAGAGCTGAGAATTATGAAAAATCATTAATTCTTTCGCGTCATGCTTTAAGCAAAGCAATTTCACTAAAGGACAATAACTTAATTGCACTTTCTTATAATACCATCGCTGCTAATTTTGATCAGTTGGCAGAATATGAAAAAGCACTATTCTATTATAAAAAAGGACTTGTTTATGCCAATAAGACTAACAATAACCACCTGAAAAACTGGATACACAACAACTTAGGGAATATTTATTGTTTTGACAAAAAAGAATATTCAAAAGGAATTTATCATTACAAAGAATCACTGGAATACAGCATAAAATCTGCCGACTCTTCAGAATTTTTTTTAACAAAACTGAATATTACCTGGGCCTATTTTGATATTAATAAGTTTAGCTTAGGACTTCCTTATCTTAACTATATCAATAAACATCATAAAAAACATAGTGATGAAACCACAATCGTAGCATTAAAAATGCTAAACGGCATGTATTATTCCCATTTAAATAAGGCAGAGAAAGCTACATTTTATTTTGAACACGCTATTAAACTGGGAGAAGAAGGAAATGAAAAGTCAGATTTATCATTTGCTTATCAGGAATATTCAAAATTTTTATTCAAAACAAATCATTTTAAAGAAGCATATGAATACCTTAAGGCTTACAATGAACTGACCGCAAAAATTAACAATGAAGATAAATTAAAAAAACTAAATGTTGCCGGTATAAATCTCGAAATCGATGAATACAAACGAGAAATTGACAATATCAAAACCGAGTACAAAACACAACACCAAATTTTGCTGGAAAAACAATCCAAAAATAAGTTGTACAGTATAACGATTATATCAATACTGCTTTTAATTATAGTTTTCTTTTATTTATATTTCCAAAACAATAAATTAAAACAAAAAAATAAACTCAAAAATATTGAAAGTAAAATCCAGGAAAATATAATTACTGCTTCTATAAATGGACAAGAAATAGAACGGAAAAAAATTGCTGCCTTCTTACATGATAACATCAGCGCTTTACTTTCATCCGCAGCTTTACATCTTAGTGTTTTTTCAACAAAAAATAAAAACAACTCTGAAGAAATAACAAAAACTAAAGCCATTCTGATACAGGCACATTATAAAATACGCGACTTATCACACCAGCTTTTACCATCGTTATTAGCGCGTTTTGGATTGTTTTTTGCGCTGAATGATTTATGCGAAATGAATTCAAACTCTACTATTCATTTTGAATATTCCAGTAGTGTTTCTAATGAGACACGCTACAATGAAGATTACGAAATGAGAATGTATTTCATAATCAGTGAATTATTAAACAACATTATCAAACACAGTGAAGCAAATAAAGCCAAGCTTAGTTTAAAAGAAGTAAATTCACAATTGCGCATTGTAGTAAGCGATAATGGTAAAGGTTTTGAAATCAATCAATTTCAAACTATTGAAGGTTTTGGACTAAACCAGATTAAGGCCAGAATAAACACAATGAATGGAAAATTTAAAATCATTTCAAAACCTAAAGAAGGAACCCGAATTGAGATTATAGTTCCCATCGAATACGCTGTTTAATCAGACTCTTTTTCCCAGTTCAATAATTTCCAAATCCTTAATTTTATCTCCTTCAATAACAAACCGCAGCATCGTACGAACCTGATGAAATCCATTTTTCCCGCAAGCGCCGGGATTCATATGTAAGAGATTATGTTTTTTATCGAACATCACTTTTAAAATATGCGAATGTCCGCAAATGAATAATTGAGGAGGATTAGCTGCCATTTCAGCTTTTATATTCGGATTGTATTTCCCCGGATATCCGCCAATATGGGTAATCCATACTGAAACTTCTTCACACATAAACCGGTTGTGCAACGGAAATTCCAAACGTGCCTGAGCATCATCGATATTTCCGTAAACAGCACGCAAGGGTTTTATTTTTTTTAAAGTATCAGTTACTTTCAAATCACCAATATCTCCGGCATGCCAAACCTCATCAGCTTGGTGCACATATTTCAAAATAGCATCGTCCATATAACTGTGCGTGTCAGAAAGCAAAAGGATTTTTTTCATTTATTTTTATATCTGATATTTTAGTGCGCTAAGATACTAAGTTTTCTAAAGCACCAAAACTGCTTACCATTTCAACTCCAGAATGTTTGTTTTAAAAAAACTGGGCTTGTATAATTTGTGGCGAAAACTTTTTAAATCCAAACACCCTGTTCAAATGTGTCATCAGGCATTAACAAAAACTTAGCAGCCGGGCAACTCACTACCTTAACTACTTTTTTGTACCTTTGAAACTCTGAAACTTTGAGATTACAAACTTGAGATATTTTATAAAATTAGCCTACAACGGAACCGCTTATCATGGTTGGCAAATTCAGCCTAATGCTGCTTCGGTACAGGAAACGCTGAACAAAGCTTTTTCCGTTTTATTACATTCGGATATCAGTTTAATGGGAGCCGGACGTACTGATACAGGAGTACATGCCAGCGAAATGTATGCTCATTTTAATTTTAAAGCTGATTTTGATATTCCAAAATTAATTCACAAGCTCAATTCCTATCTTCCTAAAGACATTGTTATTTATAGTATTTTCCCTGTTGACAGTGAAGCACACGCTCGTTTTGATGCAACTAAAAGAACCTACGAATACCATATCAATAGTTACAAAGATGTTTTTTCGCAAGAGCAAAGTTGGTACTTCCACCAAGAGTTAGATATTGATTTAATGAATAAAGCTGCCAAATTATTACTCAACCATACTGATTTTCAAAGTTTTTCAAAGGTAAATACAGATGTAAATACATTTGATTGTACTATTTTTGAAGCGTATTGGAAAAAGGAAGGAAATAAATTGATTTTTACCATTTCAGCCAATCGGTTTTTGAGAAATATGGTGCGTTCTATAGTGGGAACTCTGGTAAATATTGGTTTACACAAAATAACATTAGCCGATTTCAACACTATAATCGAAAGTAAAAGTAGAGAAAAAGCCGGATTTTCGGTTCCGGCACACGGATTGTATTTAACTAAAATTGAATATCCATATATAGATGATTAGTAATTAGTTACTAGTCATTAGTAGTAAAATCTAAGAACTAAAGACTAATTTTGAAAATATACCATTTCCCTAGCCCTGATGGCAATGGAAATCCTTGTGAAGCCGGGTTTCGGCGAACAAGATTGTAATGAACAGCAGGAAATAGCTCCTAAAGAAAACTGATATTAATTCAGCTTAAAAAAAAAATGAAAGCAAAAGCATTCGACACCCGGTTATTCAAACGAATATTACAATATACGAAGCCGTATCAATGGCGTTTTAATGGCGTAGTAATTTTTGCCATTTCGTTATCTCTTTTTGCTGCTTTACGCCCGTATTTACTGAAACAAACAGTAGATGGCTACATCCAGACCGAAGATGCTAACGGACTTTTACTATACATCAGTTTAATGGGGATTGTACTTTTACTGGAGGTTTTTTCCCAATTTTATTTTGTGTATTGGGCAAACTGGCTGGGGCAGGATATTGTAAAAGATATCCGGATTAAACTGTTCAGACACATTTTGAGTTTCCGAATGAAATATTTTGATTTGGTTCCTGTTGGCCAACTTGTAACCCGATCCGTTTCTGACATTGAATCCATTGCACGAATTTTTAGTCAGGGGCTTTTTATGATTATAAGTGACCTGATGAAAATGGTTGTTGTACTTATTTTTATGTTTTACATGAACTGGAAACTAACCTGGATTGTAATTGTGGCTATGCCAATTTTAGTTTTTATTACCCGAATTTTCCAACGCAAAATGCAGGTTGCTTTTGAAGAAGTACGTACCCAGATTGCTAACATGAATACTTTTGTGCAAGAACGCGTTACCGGAATGAAAATTGTACAACTGTTCAACCGGGAAGAAATCGAATCGGAAAAATTTAAAGATATTAATGAAAAACATCAGAATGCCTGGATAAAAACCATACTTTATAACTCTATCTTCTTCCCTATTGCCGATATAATTTCGTCGTTAACACTTGGATTTATTGTGCTTTACGGAGGAATTAAAATTCTGAATGGAGATAATTTCACTACTTTTGGAGATTTATTTTCCTATACAATGTTTATCGGAATGCTGTTCAACCCTTTACGCCAGATTGCTGATAAATTCAACGAGATGCAACTGGGAATGATTGCTGCTAATCGTGTTTTTGAAATTATTGATACCCAAGATCAAATCCAGGATACCGGAAAAATTGAAGCGCCTGTTTTTGATGGAAATATTACTTTTAAAGATGTTCACTTCAGTTATATTGAGGACGAAGAAGTAATTAAAGGTATTGATTTAAAGGTAAATTCAGGTGATACCATTGCTATTGTAGGTTCTACCGGAGCCGGAAAATCTACTATTATCAATTTATTAAACCGTTTCTACGAAATAAAAAGCGGAACGATTTGTATTGATAATAATAATATCGAAAACTATACTTTGAGTTCACTAAGAAAACAAATTGCGATTGTATTGCAAGACGTTTTCCTTTTTGCGGATACCATTTACAACAACATTACGCTAAATAATCCTGAAATTAGCCGTGAAAATGTTTATGCTGCCGCAAAAGAAATAGGGGTCCATAATTTCATCATGAGCTTACCTGATAATTATGATTTTGACGTAAAAGAACGCGGAGTAATGCTTTCTTCCGGACAACGCCAACTGATTGCTTTTTTAAGAGCTTATGTGAGCAATCCAAGCATTTTGATTTTAGACGAAGCCACTTCTTCTATTGATACTTATTCCGAAGAATTAATTCAGCGGGCTACAGAAACGATTACTAAGGGAAGAACTTCGATTGTGATTGCACATCGATTAGCGACCATTGTTAATGCCGATAAAATTGTAGTTATGGACAAAGGATTAATCGTTGAAGAAGGCACACATCAGGAATTGATTAACAAAGAATCGGGCTATTATAAAAACCTTTATGATTCTCAGTTTTCACTGGCTCAATAAATATGATTCCATCTCAAACCATATTACAAGCAAGCAATATAAGCATTGGTTATTCGGATAAAAAAGAACAGACCATAATAGCTTCTGATATCGACCTGACCTTAGAAAAAGGGAAACTCATTGCTCTTATTGGTGCTAATGGTGTTGGAAAATCGACTTTATTACGCACCATTACCGGAATTCAAAAAACAATTTCCGGAACAGTTTTTTTAAACGAAAACAACGTGCACCAAATGAATGCTTTGGCTTTAGCCAAAAATTTAAGTCTTGTTCTGACTGAGAAATTACCCCCTAGTAATCTCACGGTATTTGAACTGGTCGCACTGGGCAGGCAGCCGTACACTAACTGGATAGGTACCTTAACAACTGGAGATACTGAAAAAGTGAATCAGGCATTAGCACTTACCCAAATTGAACATCTGGCTTCCAAAAAACATTATGAAATCAGCGACGGACAATTACAAAAAGTTCTGGTAGCAAGAGCTCTTGCACAGGACACACCTTTGATTATTTTAGATGAGCCTACCACACATTTGGATTTATTACATAAAGTTGCCTTATTTAAACTTCTGAAAAAACTCACTCAGGAGACTCAAAAATGTATTTTATTTTCTACTCATGATATTGATATGGCGATTCAATTAAGCGACGAAATGATTATCATGACTCCTGAAACTGTGATGCAGGATGAACCTTGCAATTTTATTGCAAAAGGAAGTTTTAATACATTGTTCAAAGATGAACATATTGTTTTTGATGCTACGAAAGGAAAGTTTGTAATTTCTTAACAGCAAAGAGCACAAAGTTTTTCACTAAGTTTACTAAGAAAATCTATTTTCTGCTTTCTGCTTTCTAAATTCTTCTTCCTGCAATCTGCCTTTTAGCTTCTCCAACTACAAAAGCCACCGAATTAGCAATATTAAAACTCCTGATTAAAGGAGACATGGGAATTTTTAATTGATTTTTTTTATCAAACAAAGCTAAAAATTCCGTACTCAAACCAACACTTTCTTTCCCAAAAACCAACCAGTCACCATCCTGAAATTCGGTTTCTAAATACGATTGCTCCGCATGAGAACTCATAAGAAAAACCCGTGATTGATCCGGAATCTGTTCCAACCATTCACTTACATTCTGATATTCAGTCACGTCAAGATGTACCCAATAATCCAAACCCGAGCGTTTTAAATTTTTATCATTAATAACAAATCCAAACGGATGTATCAGATGCAAACGACTTTCGGTTCCTACACACAAACGACCAATATTTCCGGTATTATTAGGTATTTCAGGTTCTACTAAAACAATGTTGAGCATTATGATTTGTTTATTCGGTTATTTGTTTATTGTCCTTGACATTATATATCATTGAAATTGCTATTGAAATTTTCCACTTCAATCACTTCACCTGATTGTAAATCATTCAAATGAACGTTTCCTATCCGAACACGCACCAATCGTAAGGTTGGAAATCCAACAGCAGCAGTCATTTTACGCACCTGACGAAACTTTCCTTCATTGACCGTTATCGAAGCCCAGGAAGTGGGTCCATGACGCTCGTCACGGATTTTTTTTCCTCTGGCCCCAAAATTAGGAATTTCCTTTATGAATTGCGCTTCGCAGGGTTTGGTAATATACTTAGTCCCGTTAAAACCTATTTCAACTCCTTTTTTAAGTGCTTCAATAGCTTCCTGAGTTATTATTCCGTCTACCTGAACATAATATTCTTTATCGACTTTCTTAGAACGAATTTGTTCACTTACTTTCCCATCAGTTGTGAGTAATAATAAACCTTCTGAATCTTCGTCTAAACGACCAATAGCCATTGTTCCCTCAGGAAAATCATGTAATTCCCCCAACAATTTCTTTTTCCGTTTCAATTCATATATAAATTGACTCAGATAGCCATAAGGTTTATGTAAAATAAAATGCTGATGTGGCATGAGCTAAATAAAATTTAGCGCAAAAATAAACAAATCAGCCCAGTCTTACTCCTTTTTGAAGTGATTTAAAAAGAGACATTCAATCCAAAATTTAAAATCAGCTGAAACTGATTGAAATTCTGATTCTGTACTGGCTGTGTATAATAATTCATACCCGGTTCTACAAAAACTTTTGTCTTTTTAAATAATTCATACTGTAAAGTACTGCTTAAAACGGTTCCAAAAACCACATCATTTACTTCTTGATTTTCACCAATCAGATTATTATCCAGTAATACTTTATTGGAAATCATTTTACCTATAAATCCTCCGGTATTCATGTTGATTCTAGCTTTTCCTTTATTTAAAATAGCATACGAAATCTCCATGGGCATTTCAATATACTGTACTTTTTGAGATAAATCTCCTTTTTGATAAAAAGTAGTACTGGCTAAAGCTGTATTTTTTTCAGCATTGTTGTTAGGTATAAATAAATAATTAGAATTAGTAGAAATTGCTCCTTTTTCCTGCGGTGAAGCAAAAGGTGCCTTAGATATATTAAGGAGATTCTCAGACTGATTCACATAGGAAACATTAGCCACCTGCTGCCCTAATTCACTTATTTTCAAACCCGTACTTACCGCCCACCGGCTATTGAGTTTGTAATTTGTTTTTACACCGTAACTATGCCCTTTTTGGGATTCAATCGTATTCCCTAATGTTTTTTGGTTTTTTAAATTCTGAGAACTATTTACTCCCGCAAACACCTGCAATGACCATCTATCTTCAATTACTGCTTTTTTCTGTTGATTTTCCTGTCCTTTTGCAATAGCAGCCAGAGCATTTTCTTCCAAACTTGCTGAAGCTAAATTATCTTTTATCTTAACATCTTTTTTTTCTATACTGGCTGTATTTGATTCCGCAATTTGATTTCCTTTTTCAGCGATTCCGTTGTCTTTTATTTGATTTTTATTTTCTTCTGAACCTTTAAACGATACATTATCTTTGTTTGATGTTATCACAACAGCTTTGTCGTTATGAGACGGCTGATTTTTTTCTCTAACTATAACAGTTGGTTCATTTACTGACGAAGATTTTTCCGAATTTTCATTTTCAACTAATGAATTTGAAATTTTACTGTTAATAATGTTCTCTTGTTTTCCTTTATTGGGAATCACTTTATTACTTACCTTGTCTTTTTCCTCGCTGTCACTGGATTTTAACTGATTAACGACTCCATTCTTAACAGGATTAGTCATTAAATTGTCTTTAGAGCCGGAATTAAAAGTGATAAAAAGTCCTAAACCTATCACTAAACTTGCAGCAACGAACCACCAATAAGGCAATGCTGTTTTCTTATCAGGATGGTCTAATTTTTCCTCAATCCCCATCCATAAATCATCCGGAGGATTTTTAGAAAAATCTTCCAGTGAAGAAAATAGTTTCTCTATGTTATCTTTTTTCATAATATCTTTTGTTGCCTTCTTTTTTAACTATTTTTCGAAGCCATTAATGCTGTTATTTTTTTTTGTAAATTACTTTTTGCCCTGTTCAGATTAGATTTAGAAGTTCCTTCTGAAATATTTAGTAAAACAGCAATTTCTTTATGTTTCATTTTTTCAAAAAAATACAGATTAAATACTAAGCGGTACTGATCCGGTAATTGCTGAATAATTTCTAATAATTTTTCCTGAGGAAGTGAAAAAGAAACTATATCCTCTTCATCATCGACCAGATCTTCCTGATACATTTCATCTACAAAAAGAACATCCCTTTTCCTCTTATTTAAAGTTTCTATTAGCTTGTTAATAAAAATCCGTTTGAGCCAGCCTTCAAAACTGCCTTCAAACCTATATTGACTCATTTTTTGAAACGCAATCACAAATGCTTCCTGAAAAACATCTTTGGCATCCTCTTCATTCTTCATATATTTAAGACACAGACCATACAATACAGGAGCAAACAACTGATAAATCTTCTGTTGTCCTCCTCTATCATTTTCGATACATTTTCGGATATAATGGTCTAATGGTTCTTTCAAAAAATTAACTCTTAAAACAGTTTAACGGAAACAAAATTAAAAATTCACTTAGTATATGTCAAAACATACCCGTCTGCAAAATTATCCTGGATACTCAGATTCGTATTATCAAGTGACTGAATTACATAAGCCATATCATTAAAAGTCAATAAATAATGTTGTTTATCATCAAAGATACTGTTTCCCTTTGTGATTGTATAAGTATAATTTCCTGTTTCTACCTCATTAGTAAAAACAGTCACTTTTTTATTGGTATTAAAAACTAATTTCTTATCAACTCCTGTTCCCTGCGGAGTTATTATCTCTTTTCCGTTTATTCCTCCTCTGGATTGTTTCCAATACCAGGTTCCGTAAATAGCTGTTACATTTTGAGTTTCGTTTTCTTCATTTTTACATCCTGAAACGACAAAAAAAAGTATAAAAACAGACAAAAACAAAATGCTTAGCTTTCTCATAACACGAATTCGGTTTAGTTATAAATAGATTGATAAGTATATAAATGGTTGCGTTAAAACAGTTTAAAAAAGTAATACTGATTTGAATAAAAAAAGAGGCAGAATCATCATTAATCTTTATTTTTGCTTACTTTACCTGTAAAACTATTATATGTCAGATCTTTTTCCGTTTTTATTGTCGTTTATTATTGCTCTTTCCATTGGAATTTTTATTGGAAAACTGCTGTTTTCTGCTCGCTTTCTGTCCGAAAAAACAAGTCTGGAAGAAAAATTAATTTCGTTTAATTCACAAATCAATCAATTGAGAGAACAACTTTCAAATGAGAAAATCCAGTTTGAAAAACAATTAGCAATCAGTAATCAGGAAAAAGAAACTATTCGAAACGAAAAAGACAGTCTGGCCATCCAGCTTTCAAAAAAAGAAGTAGATTTTGATAATCTCTGGGAAAGAAACAAAGAACAAAAAGACGAAGTAGAAAAATTACAGGAGAAATTCACCAAAGAATTTGAAAATCTGGCTAATAAAATTTTAGACGAAAAATCGAATAAGTTTACAGAGCAGAATAAAGAAAACATGAAAAACATCTTGTCTCCATTACAGGATAAAATTCAGTTATTCGAAAAGAAAGTCGAAGATACCCATAAAGAAAGTATCGATTACCATGCGGCTTTACGCCAACAAATTCTGGGATTACGGGAAATGAATCTTCAGATGAGTAAAGAAACCCTGAATTTGACAAAAGCTTTAAAAGGTGACAGTAAAATGCAGGGAAACTGGGGCGAACTCGTTTTAGAACGTGTGCTGGAGAAATCAGGACTGGAAAAAGGACGCGAATATGAAGTACAACAAAGTTTTACTTCTCAGGATGGAAATCGTGTTTTTCCTGATGTGGTGATTAATTTACCTGACGGAAAAAAGATGATTGTGGATTCAAAAGTTTCTCTGACAGCTTATGAAAAATACATCAATGAAGAAGACGATGCTTTAAAAATTATTTATCTAAAAGAGCATGTTAATTCCATCAAACGACATGTAGAACAATTAGGAAATAAAAGTTATCAGGATTTATATCAGATAGAAAGTCCTGATTTTGTATTACTTTTTATCCCTATCGAACCCGCCTTTGCCATTGCCTTAAATGAAGACAGCGCTATGTACAATAAGGCATTCGAAAAAAACATTGTAATTGTTACACCGGCTACACTATTAGCCACTTTACGTACTATTGACAGTATGTGGACCAATCAGAAACAACAGGAAAATGCTTTTGAAATTGCGCGCCAGGCAGGTGCTTTATATGACAAATTTGAAGGTTTTGTAGCCGATTTGATTAAAATTGGTAAAAAGATTGACGAAACAAAAACCGAATATAGCGGAGCTATGAACAAACTGGTGGACGGCAGCGGAAACCTAATCGTACGGGTAGAAAAGTTAAAAAAGATGGGAGCCAAAGCTAAAAAAGCACTCCCGGAAAGTATCCTGGCCCGGGCACAAAAAGATGACAATAAATTGATTGATTAAACCGCTACAGCTTTTAAAGCGAAAAAGTTTTTTTTACTTTTTTCAGGAGAAATAAAAGAACTGATTTCAGGTATATTTCATTTCTTTTTATTAGGATTTTTGGCATTTTTTTTCTAACTTTAAGTAGAAAAATTGTAGTTGCCATGAAAAAAATAGTACTTTTATTTTTTTTAAGTTTTCCAATAGTTGCTCAGGACAAGAAAATGACAACTAATGGCAGGATTACTTTTGAGGCTTCAGTTCCTTTTTATGAAGCAGTAGCGGCAGAAAACAATAAACTTCATGTGTTTTTCAATACTAAAAACGGGAATATTACTTTTGTGACGCTAATTCAGGATTTTCAATTTGAAAGAAGTCTGATGCAGGATCATTTTAACGCTAATTATATGGAAAGCAAAAAATATCCAAAAGCCATTTTTAAAGGTCAAATTGAAAAATTATCTTTTCAAAAAATCAATGACATACCAAATGAATATTACATTAAAGGAAAAATCAACATTCATGGTGTAACTAAAAACATCAGAGTGCCTGCAACACTTTATAAAACAAACAAAGATAAAATTTCCATTCAATCTGATTTTACATTAAACACTGATGATTTTAAGATTGACATTCCTTTTATAGTACGCAGCAAAATATCTAAAAATGTAAATGTATCAGTCAATGCTGAACTTCAATAATCATACGACCAAACAATCTTTCAGTGTAGCTTCTAAATTGGTATGTCTGAATTCAAAACCGAGTGTCCTGATTTTTGCATTGGAAACTCTTCTCCCTGTTAAAAGCAATTTAGACATTTCGCCCAAAACTAATCGGATCAAAAATGAAGGGACATTAGGCAACCATAATTTATATCCATACACTTTTGCTAGAACCCTTGAAAATGACTCATTAGTAGTATCATCAGAAACAGCCGCATTATAAGCTCCTCGCATTTCCGGATTTTGTATGGCTTCTAAATATATCCTGCACAAATCATCAATATGAATCCAGGGCATGTATTGTTTTCCGGAACCTAAAACAGCTCCCAGTTTAAATTTAAAAACAGGAGCTAATTTTTTTAAAAAACCAACATTTTCACCCATCACTAAACCAGTACGAATTTTTACAGTTCTAATTCCTACTTTCTCAAAAGTATCAGCCGCTGCTTCCCATTTCTGACAAGTCAATCCTAAGAAATCATTTGCAGGCTGCATTTCTTCATGGCAAATAGCCCGACCGTTCATAGCACCATAAATTCCTACTGCTGATGCGGAAGCAAAAGCTTCTATTTGTTTATTCATTTTTACCAATGTGACATACAGCAATTTTGCAGCTTGTTCTCTGCTCGCTACAATTTCTTTTTTACGCTTACTAGTCCAGGGTTTTCCAGCAATATTAGCACCTGATAAATGAATAATATAATCTGCTTTTTGAACTGCCTCTTCTTCCATCGTTTGTTTTTCAACATCCCATGTATAGTAAAAAACAGTTTCGGTATTTTCTTTTTTTGTCCTGCTCAAGATAGAAACCGAAAAGCCATTGGCAACTAACAATTTCGTTAGATGCCTTCCAACAAATCCAGTTCCCCCGCTTATCAGTATGTTTTTTTTCATAAAATCACTTTTTGCAGTTTATTTCAAAGATACAAACTTATTTTGTTTAACATTAACACATTATGGTTAAACAATTCATTATCTTTATATTCTAAATAAAACTTATAAAAAATGGCAACTAAAAAAATAAAACTCACTAAAGACGCAGTTGTATCCATGTATATGGATTACACATTAGAACACAATGAAAAACCAAAATCAGTATATCTCTTTTCTAAAATAAATGGATTTACAGAAGCAGAATTTTATACATTCTTTGGGAATTTAGAAAGTATCGAAAAAGAAATCTATACTTTGTTTTTACAAAAAACGGTTGAATTGCTTTCTAAAGATCCAAACTACGAATCGTATGATATGAAAAGTAAACTATTAAGTTTTTACTTTACATTTTTCGAACTACTGGCTGCTAACAGAAGTTATGTTACAATGAGTCTGAACGAAAACAAGAATCAGTTAAAAAACCTGATGCAGCTTTCAGGCTTAAGAACTCATTTTAAAAATTTCATTGCCGGAATCACTTCAGACGAAGTAAGAATTCAACAAGAAAAAATACAGGAATTTCAGGAAAAAGCAATTCAGGAAAGTGCATGGATTCAATTTCTATTCACATTAAAATTCTGGCTTGAAGACGGTTCTCCTAATTTTGAAAAAACCGATGTTTATATTGAAAAATCCGTGAAATTAAGTTTTGAATTAATAAATGTAGCACCTCTCAATAGCTTAATCGATTTTGGAAAATTTATTTTTAAAGAAAAAATGCAACATAACTCATGAAAACAATCGATTATATCCCCACTTCAAAAATTGAGCGCGCAACCAAACTGGTACAAACCGGAGCTAAAATAGGTGTTAATTATTTAAAATATTATGGTGAAAAAATAGTCAATTCTGACTTAAGCCGTGATAAATTAAACGAGAATAATGCTGAAGATATTTATGACGGATTAAAGAGCCTGAAAGGAAGTGCGCTTAAAGTGGCACAAATGCTGAGCATGGACAAGAATTTCCTGCCTCAGGCTTACGTAGAAAAATTTTCATTGTCGCAGTTTTCTGTTCCACCGCTTTCGGCACCATTAGTTTTAAAAACCTTCAAATCTAATTTTGGCAAAACGCCTTATGAAATTTTTGATGAATTTAATGCTGATTCAGTCAATGCGGCGAGTATTGGTCAGGTGCATCTTGCAGTAAAAGACAACAAAAAACTAGCAGTAAAAATCCAATATCCTGGTGTGGCTAACAGCATTTCTTCTGATTTGGCTCTGGTTAAACCAATAGCTATCCGAATGTTTAATCTGCAGGGAAAAGATTCCGATAAATATTTTAAAGAAGTAGAAGATAAACTAATTGAAGAGACCAACTATTTACTGGAACTTAAACAAAGTAAGGAAGTAGCAGAGGCTTGTAAAAAAATAGAGAATCTGGTTTTTCCGGAATATTATCCTGAGTTTTCTTCAGAGAAAATTATTACAATGGACTGGATGACAGGAGTACATTTATCAGAATTTAAAAATTCAAATCCGGAAATTGCTAATAAAACAGGTCAAGCACTTTGGGATTTTTACATGTACCAAATTCATATTCTGAAAAAAGTTCATGCTGATCCGCATCCGGGAAATTTCCTGATTAATGATAAAAAGGAATTGGTAGCTCTTGATTTTGGATGCATGAAACAAATTCCGAATGACTTTTACATTCCTTATTTCGAACTCATCAATAAAGATATTATTGATGATACTGAACTTTTTCGAAAAAAATTATTCGAACTAGAAATCCTGAGAACGGATGACACTCCGAAAGAAATTACTTATTTCACCCAAATGTTCTATGATTTACTATCTCTTTTTACCAAACCCTTCCAAACGGAAACTTTTGATTTTTCAGATGAAATATTCTTTGCTAACATAGCTCAATTAGGAGAACGTTTTTCTAAAGATACCAATCTTAAAAAAATGAATGGAAACCGCGGCTCCAAACATTTTATTTATATGAACAGAACTTTCTTTGGTTTATACAACCTGATGTTCGACCTGAAGGCTAAAATTGTGGTTAATAATTATTTAAAATATCAAGATGAAAATTGAATTTTCTGACTTAGATAAAGACCGCATCATTGAAATGGCCTGGGAAGACCGTACCACTTTTGAGGCTATAGAGTTGCAATTTGGTTTAAAAGAAGAACAGGTTATTAATTTGATGCGTCGTGAAATGAAGTCATCAAGTTTTAAAATGTGGCGGAAAAGAGTGCAAGCTCGTAAAACTAAACATGAGAAGCTAAGAAGTTTTACAGAAGGGCGTTTTAAATGCAGCAGACAGAGACAGATTAATAAAAATAAAATTTCAAAAAGATAATTCAACAACAGAAATTTAAAATGAAAAACATTGTAATCATTGGTGGAAGTAAAGGGATTGGAAATGCTGTATTGTTGCAACAATTAGAAAATAATTTTGTTTATAACCTCAGCAGATCTGCACCTGAGAATATTCATCCAAACCTCAAGCATTTTACGGTTGATGTTTTGAAGGATGAGCTTCCGGAAATTGAAACTGTTGACACTCTTATTTATTGTCCGGGATCTATTAATCTCAAACCCTTCGGAAATTTAAGCATAGAGGATTTCAGGAATGATTTTGAAATCAATGTAATTGGAGCAGTAAAAACCATTCAGAAATACTTAGCTGCTTTAAAAAAAGGAAACAATCCATCAATCTTACTCTTTAGCACAGTTGCGGTAAAACTAGGAATGCCTTTTCATAGCAGCATTGCTTCCGCAAAAGCAGGAGTTGAAGGGTTGGTAAAATCATTGGGAGCCGAATTAGCTTCGACAGTAAGAATCAATGCCATTGCTCCCACGATAACGGAAACTTCCCTGTCTTCGAATATCCTGAGAAATGAACGGATGAAAGAAAATATGATTCAGCGTCATCCCATGAAAGACTATCTGCAACCTAATGAAGTAGCTCAAATGGCTGATTTTTTAATTTCAGAAAAGGCAAAATCAATTTCAGGACAGATTTTTGAAATGGACTACGGCATCGTAACATTTAAGATATAACACCATGAAAATCCTTTTAACAGGTGCCACGGGCTACATTGGAAAACGACTTTTACCTCTTCTTGTATCAAAAGGTCATAATGTGGTATGCTGTGTAAGAGATAAAAACAGATTTTATATCCCTGTTGAATTTAAAGAAAACATACAAGTTATTGAAGTTGATTTTCTAAAAAAAGAAAGCTTATTAAATATTCCTGAATCCATTGATGCAGCTTATTACCTGATTCATTCCATGTCCGGATCTTCGGATAATTATGATGAACTGGAAAGAATTTCGGCTGAAAACTTTACAGAAAGAATCAATCAGACTCAAGCCGGACAAGTGATTTATCTGAGCGGAATTGTCAATGACAAATCATTATCCAAACATTTATCATCACGAAAACAAGTAGAAGAGATTCTCAATTCGGGAACTTTTGCCATGACTACCTTAAGAGCAGGAATTATAGTCGGTTCCGGAAGCGCATCATTTGAAATTATCCGGGATTTGGTCAACAAACTTCCCGTGATGATTACGCCTAAATGGCTCAATACCAAATGTCAGCCAATTGCCATCAATGATGTGTTAGAATTCCTGACCAAATCATTATTGAATCCACTCACGTACAATCAGAATTTTGATATTGGAGGTCCTGATATTCTCACTTATAAAGAAATGCTTCTGGCTTTCGCCAAAGCAAAAAATCTACGCCGATGGATATTTACGGTGCCCGTAATGACACCAAAACTGTCATCGTACTGGTTGTATTTTGTAACTTCAACCTCTTATAAATTAGCTACCGCATTAGTAAGCAGCATGAAAGTGGAAGTGATATGCAAGGATACTAAAATCAATGAATTATTGAAAGTAAAACCTATGTCCTATGACAAAGCATTATCCAAAGCTTTGATGAAAATAGAAGAAGATCAGGTTGCATCAAGCTGGAAAGACTCCTTAATTAGCGGACGCTTTAAAAACAATCTTAGTGAATATCTAAAAGTGCCTAAAAAAGATTGTTTTATTGACAGACGCAAAAAAGAAATCATAAACCGTGAATTTACTATCAATCGCATTTGGTCTATTGGCGGAGAAACAGGATGGTATTATGGTAGTTGGTTATGGAATATCAGAGGCTTTATGGACAAAATATTTGGCGGTGTAGGACTACGACGCGGACGAACTAACAAACGTAACCTTCATTCGGGTGATGTATTGGATTTTTGGCGGGTTTTATATGCTAACAAAGAGGAAGGAAAATTAATCTTATTTGCCGAAATGAAACTTCCGGGAGAAGCCTGGCTCGAATTCAAAATTATTGGAAACACACTGTATCAATCGGCGACATTTAGACCTAAGGGAATTTTAGGAAAACTGTACTGGTATTCCGTTTTACCATTCCATGGGTTTATTTTTGAGGGAATGTTGAAGAGATTGATAAAATAGTCGCCATTGTTGTCATTGCACCGGAGTAGGAATCTGATCAAAAAACTAAAATAGAGAAGATTCTTTTTTTGTAACCAATACCGTTTTATAAGTAAAATTATGGTTTACTAATTTTCTTTTTTGCTTGATTAAAAAGAAACAAAATCATTTCAAGATTCCAGCTTTGTAAGTTGCAATCGCTCTGTGTCTTGCAAAGGCATGATCAACCATAGGTTCGCCGTATCCCAAATCGAATTCCGAAATCCATTTGCGGACGTAAATTCCTTTTTCATCAAATTTTTTCAATTGAATCTCCGGGTTAAAAACCCTGAAATAAGGTGCAGCATCACAACCCGTTCCCGCTGCCCATTGCCAGTTTCCAACATTCGCCGATAAATCATAATCCAATAATTTTTCGGCAAAATAAGCTTCACCCCATTGCCATTGAATCATCAAATGCTTGCAAAGAAAACTCGCTACAACCATACGGACCCGATTGTGCATATACCCGGTTTCGTTCAGCTGTCGCATTCCTGCATCCACCATAGGATAGCCAGTCGTCCCCGTACACCAGCGTTTGAAATCTTCTTCGTTATTACGCCACTGGATTCCATCATAAGCTGATTTGAAATTCTGTGTTACTACCTTAGGAAAATGATAGAGAATTTGCATAAAAAACTCTCTCCAGATTAATTCGCTTAAAAAAACAGCATTGGTTTTTGCAGCAAAATTGACCATTTTTCGGATACTTACCGTTCCAAAACGCAAATGTGGAGACAAATACGAAGTGGAATCAACAGCCGGAAAATCACGTGTTTCCTGATAATTATCTATATTATCAAGTTCATAGGCTTGTACTTTTATAGAACTTTCTACGAACCCAATTTGTCCCAAAGAAGGAAAATCGAAATTGCTTTTATAAAAATTAGAAAAGAGCTGAGAAGTATCATATTCCCGGATGGGGTTTTCCTGATGGTATTTTTCCAGCCATTTATTTTTATAAGGCGTGTAAACCGTATAAGGCAAACCGTCAGCTTTTGTGATTTCTTTTTCTTCAAAAATTACCTGGTCTTTAAAAGAAAAAGTGATGCATTGATGCGCTTCTAATAACTGGCAAATACTTTCGTCCCTTTCTCTAGCGTAAGGTTCATAATCTTTATTAAAAAAAACTTCTTTGATATCAAATTCTTCAAGGAGCCCTTGCCAGACTTGACGGGTTTTTCCTTTTTTTATTAATAATGAACTCTCTGTTTGGTTCAATTCTGAATTTATTTTAGAAAGTGTTTCATAAATAAACCCTACTCTGGCATCATCCTTAGGTAAACTGTCTAAAATAGCTTCATCAAAAATAAATAAGGGAATTACCGGAAAATCAGATTTTAAAGCGTGAAACAATCCAATATTGTCTTCTAACCGTAAATCCCGTCGAAACCAGAAAAAAGAAACAGTTGCTTTACTCATCACTAATTATTAAAGATTTCATTAATTTTTTGTTCGCGGTATTCAAAAATTTCTTTGAGTTTATTTTTAACCACCAGCGTATTCATGATACGCCCAATGAAACCCAATGGCAAAGCATAATGTACTAAATCAGTCATTTTTACTCCTTTTTCTGCGGGCTCAAAAAAGTGTTTGTGATGCCATAAAGTATAAGGTCCAAAACGTTGTTCGTCTATAAAGTAATTATTTTCCTTTACAAAAGTGATTTCGGTAACCCAGGGTAATTGAATTCCTAAAAGTGGTGATACTTTGTATTGAATAATTTGACCTGCATACATACTTTTCCCATCAAAATCAGTGATTTGAAACCCCATGGATTGCGGTGTTATTTTTTGCAAATTAGCCGGACTGGAAAAAAATGCCCAACATTCTTCAAGGGTAGCATTGACATGTTGGATTGTTTGTTTTGAATATACTTTCATGAGTTTGTTTTTTCAGACAAAGTGAGTTGCGTGAGGGATAGTAGTGAAAATCCTTTATGTTTTTTCTTTAAAAACATAAAGATTGTAACGAATAGCCCGACCTTTTTTTGAAAAAACATTTTTCTTGTTTTTTTCAAAAAAGGACACGCCCAAATTATGCTACATTTTGTAGTACTTGAAAGGCACAAAAAGCATTCCGAAACATTCGCCGTCTTCCTTTCCTAAATGCTTGTGGTGTACTTTATGCGCTTTTCTTAAACCTATTAAATATTTGTTTTTTGTATTCCTGAACCACTTGAATCGCTGGTGAATCAGAACATCGTGAATCAGAAAGTAACAAATTCCGTAAAGAGTAATGCCGAGACCAATGAAAAAAAGGTAATTTATGCCGCCCTCTACTCCGTAATAAAAAAGTACGATGCTGGGAATCGCAAAAATTACAAAAAAAATGTCGTTGCGTTCAAACACATGTTCGTATTTAGGCTGATGATGGTCTTCATGAAAATACCACATAAGTCCGTGCATGATATACTTATGCGTGAGCCAGGTGACACATTCCATCAATAAAAAAACAGCTATTGTAATTAAAAAATAAATCATTTTTTAGTTTTTAAAATCGGTTATTTATTCAATCAGTCGCAATTTATAAGTAACAAACGATTGGGCTAAGAGTGTTGCTTTAGTATAATTAGAAACTCTGATTCTGGCATTTCCTATATCGTGACAGGGTGTACTTTCCAGTTTTTTAAGCAATTTTTTATAGTATACATATGCAGTGTAGACGCCAAATTTTGCTTCTATGGGTAATTTCACAATTCCCTGATAAGCAATTCTAAAATCTTCTTTTATTTCATTGATAATTGCTTTTTTAGCATTTTCATCAAATGATTTTAAATCTACTCCGGGAAAATAATTGCGGTTTAAAATAAGATTATCATCTCTTAAATCGCGCAGGAAATTTACTTTTTGAAAAGCAGATCCCAATCGCATGGCTTCGGCTTTTAAAGCTTCGTATTTAGATTCTTTTCCGTCAACAAATACTTTTAAACACATCAGTCCCACTACATCAGCTGAACCATAAATGTATTCTTCGTATTCAGCTTTTGACTCATAATCTAATTTAACGAGGTCCATTTTCATACTTTTTAAAAAAGCCTGAATTAAATTGTCATCAATATTATATTGTTTGACGGTATGCTGAAAAGAATTTAAAATCGGATTCAGACTAATCCCGGAATGATACGCTTTGTAATATTCTTTTTCGAAATCATTAATCAGCGTTTCTTTTTCAAAACCGTGGAACGAATCTACAATTTCGTCAGCAAAACGTACAAAACCATAAATACTGTAAATAGCATCTCTGATACTTGGTGAAAGCATATAAACTGCCAAAGAAAAAGAAGTACTGTAATTCTTTGTTACTAATTTACTGCATTTAAAGGAAACATCATCAAATAACTGCTTCATAACTATACTTTTAGAAATTGTTTATCTATCAAATCAGATACTAATTTTCCGGATATTAATGCCGGAGGAACACCTGGTCCCGGAACTGTTAATTGTCCTGTGAAATATAAATTACGAACTTTTTTACTTTTAAGTTTTGGCCTTAAAAAAGCTGTTTGTAATAAAGTATTTGCCATTCCGTATGCATTTCCTTTATACGAATTGTATTGTTCTACAAAATCATTTTTGCAAAAGGATTGCTTAAATATAATATTATCTTTAATATTTTGCTGCGTAATAATCTCAAAACGTTCGATTATTTTATCAAAATACTGTTCTCTTAATGCTTCGGAATCATTAATACCCGGTGCAAGCGGTACTAAGAAAAAACCTGATTCCATTCCTTCGGGTGCAGCTGTTTTATCAGTCAACGAAGGAAAGTTTGCATAAAACAAAGGCTCGTCCGGCCATTTAGGTTGATCATAAATATCTTTTGCATGCTGATTGAAATCAGTATCAAAAAATAACGCATGATGTGAAATGTTTTTTAATTTTTTATTAAAACCTACATAAAACAATAAAGATGAGGGTGCAAAAACACGACTTTCCCAGTACTGTTCTGAATACATTCTGTGCTCTGTATCTAGTAAAGTTTCTGTATGATGGTAATCGGCGCCACTTAAAACCAAATCAGACGCTATTTTTTTACCATTTACAATAATAGCCGTGGCTGTTTTATTTTCGACAACTATTTTTTCAATATTCGAATTGACAAAAAACTGTACCCCTAATTCTGTTGCTAAACTTTCCATTGCCCGAACTACATCAAACATTCCTGTTTTAGGATGCCAGGTCCCCAGACCAAAATCGGCGTAATTCATAAAGCTGTAAAAAGAAGGTGTATCAGAAGGTTTGGCTCCAAGAAATAAAACAGGAAATTCTAAAATCTGAATGAGTTTTTCATTCTTGAATTTTTTGCGAACATCCCGACTGATGTTGCTAAAAAACTGTCCGATTTTCTTCGTCGTTTCTACGGTGATTAATTCTGATGGAGAAACTCCCGGCCGATACACCAAATCTTTAATGGCAATATCATAATTACTTTTAGCCCCTGCAATAAAAGCCCTAAGCTGTTTACCGCTCCCTTCTTCTGTATTTTCAAAAGTCGCCGCTATTTCATCCAGATTATCTGCTATGGTTATGAATTCATTGATTCCAAAATAGACCCGATAGGCCGGAGACAGCTTTATAAGCTCATAATAATCAGTTGTTGTTTTTCCAAAATCAGCAAAGAAACGCTCAAAAACATCCGGCATCCAATACCAGCTTGGTCCCATATCAAAAGTAAAGCCGTCTTTTTTTAGCTGTCTTGCCCTTCCCCCTATTGTCCCGTTCTTTTCAAAGACCAATACTTCATGACCGCTTTTTGCCAAATAACAAGCAGCAGATAATGCTGAAAAACCAGATCCTATTATTGTAATTTTCTTTTTCATTTGTTTAACAAATATACAAAAACACTAAACAAAACTACAGCTTAGAATTAAAATCCGAAATGGAATCAATAACAGTAATTTTATCTTTTACTTTTTCTGAATTAATTAACGAAACTAATCTTCCTGTAAACCACAACTCCGTTTCATCACCATGCAACTCCTCCACCATTTCTTCAATATAATTATTAATCTGATCTCTGTCCGGTTTAATGGTCAAATAAGAAACATAGACAATATTATCAAAATGTTTTTTAAGATCTTTTAAATTTTGTATCGGCATACTTTCTCCTAAATAGATACTTTTATATCCTTTTGAAAGAATTTCATAATGCAGATACATTAAACCCAGTTCGTGAATTTCATTTAACGGAAGTGACAACACAAAAACTTTATCCTGACGGACAGGATTTAAAATCTGAAGTTTTTCTGAATTTAAAACTATTTTCTGACGTACTAAATAACTAATAAAATGTTCATGAGCAGGCGTTATAGTATCTGTTTGCCACAAAACCCCTATCTCTTCTAAAAGCGGAATAAAAACATCTAAAAAAATTTCCTGAAAAGATTTTTCGGCTGCTAACCAATCATAAGTATTAAAAAATAATTGCTGATCAAAGTTCATCATTGCCATTTTGAAAGCACTCAAAGCATGATTTTTAGAATTTTTAGCTGAGACAATCTGATTGACTAGCTGAGGAATTTCAGCTTCTTTATACGTGGCTATTTTAGAAATCTTATAACCATATTCATGCAGAAAAGTAATATTCAGTAGTTTTTGCAAACTCACCAAGTCATACAACCGTATATTCGTATCTGTTCTCATGGGTTCCAGAATCTGATATCTTTTTTCCCATATCCGTATTGTATGCGCCTTTATTCCTGATAGATTTTCAAGATCTTTGATACTAAAAACATTTTTTATATTGTTCATCTATTTCAAAATAAGATTAAACAAATATATGTTTTTATTTTTACAAACCTTATTAGTCACGAACTAATTAAAGACCACTTCTTCATATTCATTTAACTTATCTAAATCCAGAATAGTTTTAGAATTATCATCACTTCTGTAATACATGTTCACAAACTTAGCTCCATAAATAATTTCGTCAAAAGTATACGACGTTCTGGTAGCAACTGTGTTTGAAAACATATCATCAAAAGTTTTAATATAAACAAAAATCTCCCCTCTGACATTTTCAAAATCTTCTTTGTTGAACTGATACAAAGGACTTTCCTGGGTTATAGGATGTACTAAAGTCCAACTCAAAGTCAATGAATTAATTTTTTCCAGCTCCAGGTTTAAGGAATAAAATCTATTGACTTTTATGCCGTTCTCCTCAACACTCATCCCTAAGGTCATTTTTGCTTCGGCATCAGTAAAATTAGTGTTTTTAAAAGGTGTCATCCGGATCATCAATCCCGAAATATCACCATAGGGTGCAATAAGTGCATTGTGTGAAAATTTTAAAAAAGCTGTTGGCTTACTAAATCTTCCAAAAAACAAACCTGTAGCAATAGCAAAACTGAGTAAACCCACCAAGGCTTCCGCAGCCGCAAGTAAACTGGTAAAAAAACCAACCGGACTTATATGACCATAACCAACAGTGGTAAATGTTTGCGCACTGAAAAAATAAGCCTGACCAAATTTAACCCAATTGCTATCTGTTCCCGGGATACCATCGAGGTGTTCAATTCCTATAGCAAAATAGACTGATGCAAAAAATAAATTTATGAGTAAATAAAAAATAAATATAACCGACATAAACTTCCAAATCGGCATATCAATCATCGTATGATACCAACTGATACGATGCAAAAAATGCATTCCCTGTTTCTGAACATTAGCAGTTCCGTCTTTATTTACAAAACGACCACCGTAACTATTTGCATTGGTACCAAATCCTGTATTTCTGTCTAATACCGCTTTCAGGTTAATTTTATTTAAAAAGGCCATTTGCTTTCCGGGTTGATTTTTCTGTAAATTTAACAAAAGCCCCTTAAAATATATCTCTATTTATTTTTTTAAGCAATAAATAATCTAAGTGAGTACTTATTATAATAAATAGTATTTTTGACAACAATAATATAAAAACAAATAAAGACATTCTTTAAAATGAAAAAAATATTTCCTTTCCTGCTAGTGTTTAGTTTTTTTAGTTGTGCAGAGATGCAACAAGTCCTTAGTCAAATGCCTCAAACCGGAACTACCGGAACAATTGATATTGCCAACGGATTAAAAGAAGCCTTAAATAATGGTATCACAAAACAAGTGAGTAAACTCACTGCTACAGATGGTTTTTATAAAAACGAAGCCGTAAAAATTCTGCTTCCTGAAGAACTGAGAAAAGTAGATACCGGATTAAGGCGAATAGGATTAAGCTCATTAGCTGATGAAGGACTAAAAGTACTCAACCGTGCTGCAGAAGATGCCGTAAAAGAAGCTACACCCATATTTGTATCAGCAGTTAAAAACATGTCATTTACTGACGCTAAAGGAATTTTACTGGGCAATGATACGTCAGCAACGACCTATTTACAAAACAGCACTTCTACATCTTTATACAGTAAATTCAACCCTGTAATCAAAAATTCATTTTCAAAAGTAGGTGCTGATAAAGTCTGGGCAAACATCATTACTAAATACAACAGCATTCCACTGGTTACTAAAGTAAATCCGGATTTAACAGATTACGTTACAAATCAAGCCATGAACGGTGTCTTTAAAATGGTTGCCGTTGAAGAAAAAAATATCCGAAATAACATCAGTGCCAGAACAACTCCTTTACTACAAAGAGTATTTGCGATGCAGGACAACAAATAAATTAAAAAATTTACAGAAAGAAAGTAATAATTAAAAAATGCAAAAAATAACCATCCTGATCCACTGCGAGGATCAAAAAGCAATTATCTCATCAGTAACTAACTATATTGCAGCAATAGAAGGAAACATCATCTATCTGGATCAGCATGTTGATGCTAATGAAAATGTTTTTTTCATGCGTTTAGAATGCGAATTCAGTACTCAAAACTGGGATCTGGAATTAATTAAAAAAGATTTCCAAAACAACCTCGCTGATAAATTCAATATGTCCTGGGAAATTTATACTCAGGAATACAAACCCAGAATGGCACTTTTTATTTCTAAATACGACCATTGTTTATATGATATTTTAGGACGTTACAGCGCAGGTGAATTACCTCTGGAAATCCCACTAATTATAAGCAATCACGAAGACTTAAAAGGAGTAGCCGAACGTTTTGAAATTCCTTTTCATCATGTACCTTTTCATAAAAACATTAAAGAGGAAGGAGAAAAACAACAAATTGCTTTATTGAAAGAATACAACATCAATTTTATCGTTTTGGCCAGATACATGCAAATCATCACTCCCCAACTAATTGAATTGTACAAAAACAAGATAATCAACATTCACCACTCTTTTTTACCTGCGTTTCCGGGAGCAAAACCTTACCATTCGGCATTTGCCCGCGGTGTTAAAATTATTGGAGCAACGAGCCATTATGTAACAGAGGAACTAGATGAAGGTCCGATAATTGAACAGGATATTACCAGAGTCTCGCATAGTCATTCTATAGAAGATTTCATTGTTAAAGGACGGGATTTAGAAAGAAGTGTGTTAGCAAGAGCTATAAAACTACATGCTGAACGTAAAACAATGGTATACAATAACAAAACCGTAATTTTTTCTTAATCGTTTTTTACATTTCTTAAACACATGTTTAAAACTTAACTTATAACCAACAAAGTAATAACAAAACCTTAACAGCGTTTAAGCCTATTTAGTAGCATCTTTGCAATGTAATGAACTGGTTATTTATTATATTTGGTTTTGGTTAGTTAAACAAGTGCTGGTATTATTTAATACCGGCACTTCTTTATTTTAAGACCATTTGGTTTAAACTATATCACTTAATATACTGTTTTTTCCACCTTTTTTCCAGCAGTATAATTGCAATTTCCCCACGTTAAAAATTAATATTATTCTTAATTTTCACTCCAAAACAGCGTTAAAAAGCTAAACTTAACATAAAAAACTAGGTTTTTAATGTTATGAAACTGTAAATTTGCAAAAAACTTACTGTTATGAAGGGATTACTGAAAGAGACAAGCGAGATAAAAAAGCTACAGGAAGAATTTAAAGCACTAATTAAAGTAAAGCAAAAAGAAACTCCTGCAACTAAGAAAAAACAAGACAAATTAATTCCTGAATCCTGCAAGTTATAATTTTAAATGCAGTTCTTTAAAATAAGGAAACGCCTTTAATAAATGGCTTCCGTACCACGAAAACATTTCACCATCAACTAAAATAATTCCAGGCTGGTTTACTAATGCCTTCATTTCCAAAATATCTTTTTGCTTAAATGGATAAGGTTCTGAAGAAAGAAACATAAAATTCAAATCAGCTGCTTCATTTATTTGCTGAAGCTGCATTTCAGGATATCTGGGTTGGTTTTCAAAAATATTTTCAAAATGGTTTAATTTTAATAATTCATTTATAAAATTATCCGAACCTGCAACCATATAAGGATTCTTCCAGATAAAATAAACTACTTTCCGAATGGGTTTTCTTTCTATAAATTGCTTGAAATCACTTAGAGCAAAAGACAATCCGGAGATCAAAAGCTTAGCTTCAATATTACAATCTAAAAGCTTTCCAAAATCCTCTATCATTTTAAAATTATCTTCAATTGTAACGATATCGGTTACCCACACCGCACATACAGCACGAAGATTTTCAACGATTTCTAAGGTGTTTTCTTCCTTATTACAAATAATAACATCCGGTTTTAAAGCTTTGATTTTATCATAATTGACTTTTTTTGTCCCACCCACAATGCATTTTGTATTTTTTAAATGTTTTGGATGGATACAAAATTTAGTAATCCCTACTATTTTTGATTCTAAACCTAAATCGACCAATAACTCCGTTTGCGAAGGCACTAAAGAAACTATCCGTTGCGGTACTTTATCAAAAGTATGTACAATACCGACTGCATCGATTAAAGAATAAGATTTCATTCTGATTATATTTAAAATAAAAAAACCATTAAAAAATTAATGGTTTTAACTTTACAAATGCTTTGTTTTATTATTCCGCCTGCATAATTACAGCCATTTCCTGTTGTATTTTTAAAGCTTCCTGTCTTGCTTTCTGAGCGAAATCAGCATCTTTTGATGCATAGATAATTCCTCTTGAAGAATTAATCAGCAAACCTACACTGGCGTTCATGCCGTATTTACAAACTTCTGACAAACTTCCGCCCTGAGCTCCAACACCCGGTACTAATAAAAAACTATCCGGAACAATCTTTCTGATTTCCGTGAAGTACTCTGCTTTAGTCGCCCCCACAACATACATTAAATTCTCACTATTTTTCCATGTTTTAGAAGTTTCTAAAACACGTTTATACAATTCTTTTCCGTCTACATCAAGCGTTTGAAAATCAAAAGCACCTTCATTAGAAGTTAGCGCTAACATTATAGTATGTTTGTCTTCAAATGCTAAAAAAGGTTCTACTGAATCTTTTCCCATATAAGGAGCAACAGTTATACTATCAAAGTTTAAATCTTCAAAAAATGCTTTGGCATACATAGAAGAAGTATTCCCAATATCGCCACGTTTAGCATCGGCAATGGTAAATATTTCTGGATAGTTGTCGTTAATATAGTTAATTGTTTTTTGCAAAGACATCCAGCCCTTAATACCATAAGCTTCAAAAAAAGCGGTATTCGGTTTATAAGCTACTACTAAATCATGAGTAGCATCAATAATGGCTTTATTAAATTCAAAAATTGGATCTTCTAATGCTAAAAAACTTTGTGGAATTTTATTTAAATCAACATCTAAACCTACGCATAGAAATGATTTTTTTATCTTTATTTGCTCAATAAGCTGTTGTGTAGTCATTAATTTTATTTTACAAAACGCAAAGTTACAAAGCCAATCCTAAATTTATATAAAAAATGCGGAAATTTCGATAAAAATTCTACAATACGCTTTATATTTGAACAAACAAATATCCAAAAACTGTGAAATAATAAACCTATTTATTACTTTTACTAAAATAACTTAAAATAATCACCTTGAAATTATTTTTAAAAACAGATACGTCTCTATTAATAAAAAAAATATTAGAAGAGAAATTAGACACTTTCAATGTCAAATACAACATAATTAACACTAATGAAATCTTATTTTTAGAAGAAATTGATACTGTTACATATGAAAAAATAAGCTCATTATTAAACGAGTATGGTTTTGAAATAATTGAAAACCAGAAAAACATTATTGTTCAGAAAATAAAAGAAACAATTATAGAGATGATTTTTAACGAAGATGCTCCAACAGTTAAAAGTTCGGTATATTTAGCCGAAAAACTCAATCACAGCTATGGTTACCTCTCTAATTTATTTTCAGAAGTTACCTATACATCGATTGAAAATTTTATCATTATTCAAAAAATTGAGTATGTAAAAAAGCTAATTACACATCATAATCTGACATTGACAGAAATTGCTTTTAAACTTAATTATTCCAGTGTAGCACATTTAAGTTCACAGTTTAAAAACACTACCGGAATTACACCTTCGGCATTTCAGCGAATATTGAAAAAACGTAACGAATTTAGCAGTCATAATATCAATTAAACCCCAAATACCTATATGCAAAAAGATTTCATCTTAATTACCCTGGCAGATGACGACGAAGACGACAGAATGTTTTTCACAGATGCTTTTGATGAATTAAAAATTAATACTGTAGTTAATACAGTAAATGATGGTGTTGCTTTAATGAATTTTCTTTACGATCCTGAAAGCATTTTACCTAATATTATTTTTCTGGATTTAAATATGCCTTTAAAATCAGGAATAGAATGTTTAAAAGAAATTAAAGCTGAACCTAAATTTAAAGACATTGTAATTGCTATTTACTCCACTTCTTCTTCTGAAGAGGATATTGAAAACACCTTTGTATTGGGAGCTAATATTTATATTAAAAAACCAAGCAATTTTGGAAAATTAAAACAAGTATTATCCGAAGTAGTAACACTAAACTGGCAGTATATAACTTCGGGTTTAAATAAAGATAATTTTTTATTAAGGATGTAAAAAATGTTTAAATCAAAGTTATTTGATTCAATAGGCTTCATAAGGGCTGTATTTTTAATCGCTTTTTTTATTTTAATTTTTTTAGCCTCTGTAACTTACAGACATATAAAAGAATTAGATAAGATTAATGATTCAATTATCAATACTTATGAAATTTCAATTGAATTAGGTCAGCTTACCTCCTATTTAAAAGATGCCGAAACGGGCTACCGTGGTTACATCATCACCAATGACTCCATCTATCTGAATCCGTTTATGGACGCCCGTAAGAACATTAATAATTCTTTTCAGTCATTGAGAAACACAATAAAAAATGACTCCAGAAAACAAATAAGACTCAAAAGAATTTATGATTTAGTAGACAAGCGTTTTTCATATTTTAAGAATGATTTTACCAGCAAAAAAGAATTTAACTCTCATTTTAAAAACGGGAGATTAATCATGGATTCCTTAAAAACAGAAGTAAATTTCATGCTTAATGCTGAAAACAAATTGTTAAACTCAAAAGGAAAACTTTACAGATACAATAACTCCAATACCCCTTTAATTATATTTTCAACTTTCCTGATTTCTATTTTGCTTTTAAGCTTAGGATATTTGTTAATTATTAAAAATTATAAGGATTTAGTAAATCAGAACATCAGACTTAAAATATTTGATGAATCCAGCAATCAGGCCGAAATACTTGGAAAATACGGAAGTTGGTTATTAAACCTTGAAAATAAAACTTTTGATTATTCGGATAATAAATTTCGTTTATTAGGTTATGAACCTCAGTCTTTCCAACCTACAGTTGAAAACTTATTTGAATATATACATCCTGACGACAAAGAAATCATTATTGATGCTTTTCAGCAAATTAAAGAAAAAAAATTCCTGCCTCTTACTTATTACAGAATAATTAAAAAAGACACTTTAGAAATTCGTTATTTCAGAACTACTGGTAAAATATTTGTCGACAGACTGCATAATCAAAAAATGATTGGTACTACGCAGGATATTACCGAAGATTTTAACAAAACACAACTTATTGAATTAAGAAATAAGGAATTAGAACAAAATAATAAAGAACTGACCGAATTCAATCATGTAGCCAGTCATGATTTACAGGAACCTTTACGAAAAATTCAAACGTTTATTTCCAGAATTGAAGACAAGGAACGAGAAAACTTATCCGAAATAGCAAAAGATTATTTTTTAAAAATACAGGAAGCCTCTAACAGAATGCGGGTTTTAATTGATGATTTGCTACAATACTCAAGAACAAACCGATCAGAAAAGAAATTTGAAGCTGTAGATCTGAATGATGTTCTTTCTAATGCTGTCAGTGAGCTTTCAGAAAGTATTATTGAGAAAAAAGCCCAAATAAATACCGAAAAATTACATAAGTTACAGGGTGTTCCTTTTCAACTGGAGCAATTATTCATCAATCTGATAGGTAATTCTTTAAAATATTCTAAAACAGATGTTCCGCCTGTAGTGACAGTAACATCTAAAAAAATAAAAGCATCCAAAGCTCCAAAGTTAAATGAAAAATCAAAAAAAGAATATATAAAAATCACTATTAAAGATAATGGCCTTGGGTTTGAGCAGGAATATGCCGAAAGAATTTTTTTATTATTCAACAGACTACATGGTAAAAAAGATTATCCTGGAACAGGAGTAGGACTTGCTATTTGTAAAAAAATAGTTGAAAACCATAAAGGATATATTTTTGCCAAGGGAAAACTGAATGAAGGCGCTGAATTTGAAATTTACCTGCCCCTTTAAGCGAAACCATTGTTTAATATTATAAAAAAATGATGTAAATTGTATATTAAATTATTTTTTACTTTTAAATAAAACACTCCGAATGAAGTTTTTAAAAAGAAAAAAAACTGTTTTTCACTTATTTCTGGCTACCATCTGCTGCATGATGTTATGCTCCTGTGAGAAAAAGTCCAGACCTGAAAAGGATATTCCTGAAATGAGAATAATACCCCAGACTTTAATTGAAATTGCAGAATCCAATTTAAAGGTAGTTGCCATTACTCAAAAAGCTCAGGAATATAAAATGGAAAAACCTACAAGACTTTTATTTAAAAAAATAGAAACGGAGCATCTTGAGTTAAAAAAAGGTATTAGAAAAATTGCAAAAGACAATTTTATCATTATTCCTAACACATTATATGATACTCATACCTTAAAAGATTTTATTAGCGAAGCTAACGTAACTTCTTATTTAAAAAAAACCAACATTCTGCTTCAAAATGAATTAGAACAATATAAAAAAATCAGCAAAACAACACCTAATAAACAATTAGAAATACTTGCTGAAGAAACAATTGTGATTCTAACAAAAAACATCCAGACAATTCAAGAGCAAGAAAAGCAATAAATATTTTACCAGAGAATATAAACAAAAGACACCTTATATAAGGTGTTTTTTTTGCTTATGCGCGAAATGGTAATTCTATAAAAGTCTCAAAATATCCTGTAATAGGAGAAAACTAAACATATCGCACCTTTGTAATGTAGCCTAGGAGCTGCATCTTATAATAATTAATAATATAAAATATAAATCATGAAAAATTTATTTTTAGCCGCAGCAGTTTGCTTATCATTTGTAAATTTTACTAAAGCTCAGGATATGGAACCTTCAGTAGGTATTAAAGGAGGAGTTAATTTTACGAACCTTTATACTGAAGATGTAGATGACAATAATGTATTAACCAGTTTTAATGCCGGTTTATTTGCTAACTTTCCTGTTGCTTCATCGGTATCTATTCAACCTGAACTTCTTTATTCGAGAAAAGGTTCTGAATTAGTTTATGATAATGTATTTGCATCAGGAACCACAAAATTAAAATTGAATTACTTAGAATTACCAGTTTTATTAAAACTGAATGTCACACCAAATTTTAATGTGCATTTAGGTCCGTATGTTGCATACTTATTGGATGGAAAAGCAACTAATGAAACTGATAGCGGATCTTTCGATTTTGAAGAAAACATCAATAATGATGATTTAAACAAATGGGATTATGGTTTATCAGCGGGTGTAGGTTTTGATTTTGAATCTGCTTCAATAGGGGTTCGTTACAATTATGGATTACAGACTATTGGAAAAGAAAGAACATTTGCCGGAGAAACTTATACTTTTCCAGATTCAAAAAACAGCGCATTAAGTGTGTATGTTGGTTTCAAACTATAAAAAAAATTTAATCTAAAAAATCATGGGAAACTTATTGTATTTAGTCGCAGTATTATTGGTAATATTCTGGGCTTTAGGATTCTTCGTATACAGCATCGGAAGTTTAATTCATATCTTATTAGTAATAGCAGTTATTGCTGTACTGATGCGAATTATAAGCGGAAGAAGGCTTTAAAAATTAATAACTTAAATAAATAATATAAATTATGAACACAAATAAAGTAATAGTAGGAATAGTAGGTGGATTATTAACAGGAGCAGTATTAGGAGTTCTATTTGCTCCAGAAAGCGGAAAAAACACCAGAAAAAAAATTAAAGACAAGACAAAAGAATTAAAGGACAATGTAAAAAATGATCTGGATAAAGCAATTCAAAAAATTGAAGATAAGTACCAGTCTGTTGCTCACAACGCAAAAGAAGTAATTCAGGAGGAAAAATCAAAAGTGGCAAACGAAATTGCCGATAAAGTTTAATCTGTTTTTCCGAACGTAATATTTCGTTTAACATGTTCAACAAATAATATTGTAATTATGAAAAATGCAATCAAAAATTTAGCAATAGTGGCTTTACTAGTCGCAGGTACAACTAAAGCTACGGCTCAGGACCTTCCTAATGACAACTATGAACAAAAATTTAAATTAGGAATTGGTGCCACTGTAGGTTATCCATTCGAAGATCCTTACGACCTTAATGTGGGAGGAGACGTTCGATTGCAATATGATTTATCAAAAAAATACTCCCTTACAGCTACCACAGGATTTAATAATCTGTTTATAAGCGGTGATGAAAATGATTTAGGATATATTCCGGCTAAACTGGGTTTTAAAGCTTTTGTTTTAGAAGATCAATTTTATTTAATGGGAGAGGTAGGTGCTGCTTTTGCAGTAACAAATAATTACAATGACAAATCTCTGTTATTAAGTCCAAGTATTGGATACGCTACCAAATATATTGACATAAGCGTTCGTTACGAATATCTGCCTGATTTTCCTGCTTTGAGAAATAATAATGCAGATAGTGGATTGAGTCAAATTGCTTTACGTCTAGCCTACGGTTTTAGACTTTAAATACATAACATTAAAAAATAACATAATTCAAATTAATTAAATTTATAAAAAATGAAAAATCTAAATAAATTTCTAGTTCTCGCTGCAATAGCTGTTTTCATGAGTTCATGTAAAGATGAAAAAAAAGAAATGGCTGATAAGAAAGTAGACCAATTTAAATCTTACGTAGACTCTATAAGTAATGTAGCTGCTGAAGAAACCAGTGAAAACTGGGAGAGCATCCAAGCCAAATACGAGCAAACTAAACTGGAAGCCGAAGAAGCTCTTAACAACTTGGAGAACAAAGCTGAAAAAGAAGCGGATATGGATAAAATAGCCACTAAATATGAAGAATATAAAGCTGAAGTGGTACAAAAACGCAACGCTATGTTCCGTGAAAACTTAAGAAGTACATTATTTACTGAAAAAATAAGTGAGGATATGAGTTTTGCCTGGGTAAATAAAGATAATATTGCTGATGTATACTCTCACTTTGTTGATACTGTAGATAAAAACAAAGATACCTACAACAGAGAGGAATGGGATGAAATAAAACTGTTATATGAAGCTTTAGATACCAGAAAAAATACTGTTGAAAAAGAAGGATTATCTTCTAAAGACAATATCAAAATTTCAGGTCTGAAAATAAAATTTGCTACCATGTATCGCATTAACAGAGCAACAGCTAAATCTGATGAAAACGCAGAAGCTAAAGAATAATAATTGCTTTCTGTTACATTAAAAAAAGCTTCTTCTTTTCTTTAAAGAAGAAGCTTTTTTGTAATATCGGCACTATAATATAAACTGTGTAATTAAAAAATAATAGGGATTTACGACCTCATTATTTTTTAACTTTTCAGAATAAATGTCAATTAAAAAAAGCTATTTCACAAATTGTGAAATAGCTTTTTTTTTAATCTTTTTCAGATAAAATTAGATTATTTAATTAAAACAACTTCTACTCTGCGATTTAGAGCTCTTCCTTCAGCTGTTTTATTAGTAGCTATTGGTTTGGTAATTCCATAACCTTCGGAAGAAAGTCTGTCAGCACTAATACCTTTAGAAATCAGATAATCTTTCACTGCAGCAGCTCTGTCTTTTGATAACTGAAGATTTTTTGCAACATTTCCGGTACTATCAGTATGTCCTTCCAGTTTAAAATTAGCATTATTGTATTCTTCCATTACATTTACAATTCCTTCTAATTTATCATGGGATTCAGGTTTAATAGTAGCTTTGGAAGAATCAAATAAAACTGATTTAGAAAAATCATTTAATTTTTTTATCACTTCTGTAGTAACTTCAGGACAGCCTTTATTTGCTAAAGTTCCTTTTACTTTTGGACATCTATCATCTTTATCCACAACTCCGTCTCCGTCAGTATCCGGCCAAGGGCAACCTGTATTTTCTTTTGGTCCGGCTACAGATGGACATTTATCATCTTTATCCAAAACCCCATCATTATCTTTATCTTCCCACGGACAACCATTGTTAGCAGCTGGTCCGGCAACAGTTGGACATTTATCGTCTTTATCTAGGACACCATCATTATCCTGATCTCCCCACGGACATCCGTTATTTTCAACAGGTCCGGCAACAGTAGGACATTCATCCTCATTATCTAAAACTCCGTCTCCATCCTGATCTTTAGCTTTTTTTTGGTAAATTGGAATTTTAAATCCTAAATGAATATCAGCAGCTCTGGAGCTTTTTGAAATTGCATTTGAAATTATCGAACTAGATCCGATAAAAAATACTCCAGTTCTCAAACCAAGTCCCACCTGAGCCTGTTCACTATACTCCATATAAGATACAGGAATATAAGCACTAAACCATTTTGATTCATATCGTGGTGTTATACTCACACGATTAGCAATGCTGTTTTGATTTAATTTTGTTCTGCTTACCACTCCAAGATCACCATTAGCATTCAAATAAAATCTTCTGTAAATATTCCAGTCTACATCAGCATGTAAAGCCGTTGGTAAATATGATTTAACAGTTCCGTTAATTTGCTGTCTATTAGAAGCTGGATATAAATCATAAATACCATCAGCATCGTCTAAATTATCCTGAGTAAAAGTATAATCCAGATCATACAAATTACGAATTCCTTTTTCATATTTCATAGAACCAATATCTGTAACAGAAATACCAAAACGTAATTTGTATTTATTTACTTCTTTTAAGTCGTTGATATCCGCTCTGTCGGCACTATATTCCGGTCTCCATTCGTATGTCAAACCTAAATCAAATCCGAAACCTCTTGATTTTGAATTAATATCTAAATCTGAATTCGTTTCAAAATCCTGACTAGAACCATAAACTGCTGAACCAGTAGTTGTATAAGTACTGTTTTCTGGCAAAATCAAATCCTCATTAAATTCCATTGTTACATCATTTCCCTGAATATGATAATTAGCTACTCCTTGTAAATATTTAGCAGTAATACCTCCTTTTAAGAAATGCTGTCCTCTTTGGTATAAAACAGCAGCATAAGAAATTCCTAATTCCCCCCAAGAATTCCCAACTCCATTAAAACTTCCTACGTTTGCCTCAGGAAAACTTTCCATATCATCTTTTGCAAGATCATTAATTACCTGTCCATTAACCCCTATAACGTTAACAAAAGCTCTTGCTCTTGTATAAACGGCTAATGAATGCTTAGGAGCGATATTAAACATAACCGATGGTCCCATAACATCCGCATTAAAAGCTGCGTTATTAGCATTGCTAAAACTTTTTTTAGCTTCTAAATCAAAATCATAACCGTCCTTAAAAACGTCAAAAATCTTAACTCCGTATGCATCATTTGTTACTGATGAACTCATTGAAAACAAATTGATATCTGTTTTAAAACGAGAGTCAACTATAGACGACGGGTTAAACAAAACTCCCTGAACACCAGCATAATTATCTGGTGTATAACCTAAATAAGACTGTGCATTGGCAGTGCAAAAAGCTGCAAAAGCAAACAACGAAAGAAATACGTTCTTTTTCATATTTGATACTATTAGTTAATAAATTTGGGACAAAAAAAAGCACCTAATTTGATAACGCAAATTAAGTGCTTTTTCTTATTAATACCGTTAAAAAAATTATGTTTTTTTTAACAGATAATATTTAATTAACGATTAGAAAACTTCACTGGCTTCTTTTAATTTTTCTGTATTATTAACTAATTGTAACTCATCAACAATTTTCTGAATATCACCATTCATGATATTTCCTAAATCATACAAAGTCAAACCAATTCTATGATCGGTTACACGTCCCTGAGCATAATTATAAGTTCTAATTTTTGCCGAACGATCCCCAGAACTTACCTGAGAAGTACGTTTAGTAGCATCTTCAGCTTCTTTTTTAGCTAATTCCATTTCGTATAAACGGGAACGTAATACGCCTAAAGCTTTGTCTTTATTTTTATGTTGTGATTTCTGATCCTGACACTGAGCCACTAATCCCGTAGGAATGTGAGTCAAACGCACAGCAGATTTAGTTGTATTAACCGATTGTCCTCCAGGTCCTGACGAACAAAAGAAATCCACACGCACATCATTCATATCTATTTGCACATCAAACTCTTCTGCTTCCGGCAATACCATAACGGTTGCTGCTGATGTATGCACACGTCCTTGAGTCTCAGTTTGAGGAACACGCTGTACACGATGAACTCCTGCTTCGAACTTTAATGTTCCGTAAACGTCCTCTCCGGTAACTTCAAAGATAATTTCCTTAAATCCCCCTGAAGTTCCTTCATTCATATCCACAACTGAAGTTCTCCATCCGCGGCTTTCACAATATTTAGTATACATTCTGAATAAATCCCCTGCAAAAATACTGGCTTCATCACCACCAGTTCCTGCTCGAACTTCCACCATAACATTCTTCGCATCCTCAGGATCTTTAGGAATTAACATAAACTTAATTTCTTCCTCAAGAATAGGCAATCTTTCTTTAGCTTCGTCTAACTGCATCTTAGCCATTTCGGTCATATCAGCATCACTTCCGTCAGCAATAATCTCATTGGCTTCGTCAATATTCGCCTTCAAAAGAACATATTCATCTCTTTTTTCAGCCAAAGCCTTAAGATCTTTATACTCTTTATTCAACTGCACATAACGCTTTTGATCGGCAATAACATCCGGCTGGATAATTAAATCCGAAATCTCGTCAAAACGTTGTTTCACTATCTGAAGTCTGTCTAACATAGTTGTAGTCCTTATAATTGGAGTGCAAAAATACAAAAAAGATTGCACATTTTAGAATCCCATTTTCACATTTTTTCAGGAGCTGTTTCCTGCTTCCGATAGTTGTCAGGACGCTCTGTCTTGTGTGCCTTTATAATCAACTCTCTTCCGAAATTTTATTCACCATATAAATCATAATTCCGCCTAAAAATGCCATAACTAAAAAAGCCCATTTCATGCTCAATACCTCAGATATAAATCCTACCATGGGCGGAACGACTAAAAAACCAAGATATCCAATAGTGGAAATAGAAGTCAATGCCGAACCACTACTCAAACTTTTAGATTTTCCAGCAATACTAAAAACCAATGGAACAGTACAGGAAACACCTACTCCAATCATAACAAATCCTATTATGGTAGGAATTATAAAAGGCAAAAGAAAACTAATTAAGAACCCAATTGAAATTAAAATAGCACTGTAAAACAAAATATTTTTGATACCAAAACGCATGACTACATAATCCCCTAAAAAACGACCTAATGTAACTGCGGTCATAAAAAACACAAAAGCTGCCGTTGTAATTTTAGGAGAAGCATGTAAAACATTCTGAAAATATATACCACTCCAATCATACATAGTATTCTCGCATGCCATAGAAACAAAACAGATGATAGCAAATTTCATTAACGTTTTATCAGGCATCGAGAAAAATTTCTTTTTTTCCCTTGATGGTTCGCATTCTAAAGTCATTGGATAAAAGCAAGCCGTTACTGCAAGCATAGCAACACTAATTCCTAACAAATGAAATGAAGGATCTATGCGCTGAGTAACCATTACATATCCCAAACCTGCACCTGCAAACCCTGCTAGACTCCATACAGCATGAAATGTGGTCATTATGGATTTAGGATACAAACGTTGTACTTCCAGCGCTTGTGCATTCATCGATAAATTCAAAATATTTCTGGAACCCCCAAAAATCAACAATATAAGGACTAATTGCCATACAAATGCCGCAAAACCCGGTAAAGCTAAAACGATATTAAATAAAACTGCACCTAATAACATACAATAACGGCTGCTAAATAAATTCAATATCCTTCCTGTAAAAGGCATAGTCAGCATTAAGCCTATGGGAAAAGCAAATAAAACAGCTCCAAATTCAGCTTCTGACAAATGCAATTGGGCTTTTATAGCAGGGATTCTGGATGCCCATGAAGAATATCCAAAACCGGAAATAAAAAAGAATATAGTTGTTGCCAATCGATATCCTTTTTTCGAGTGACGTAAATTATCAAAATAGTTAAAAATCATAAAGCCATACATTATCTGGACTGCAAAAATAAATCATTTAAATGGCTAAAGAATATTAAAAAAGCCTAAATAATATTCTTAAAAACTATTGTTATTTTTTACTAATTTTGCTTTGAAATTGACACAATATCAATTCATTTTTTTTATGAAAACAACGGCTTCATTTCTTTCAATACTCTTGCTTGCTACTGCTTGTCAAAAGAATGACTCTATTGAAAAAGACCAAATTAAAAAAGCCGATTGGCTTATTGGAAACTGGCAGGTAAAAACAAATACCGGAATATTTTCTGAAAACTGGGAAAAAGTAAATGACAGCACTTTTAAAGCAGAATCATTATTTATTAAAGACAAAGATACTATTCATAAAGAGAGTATTTTTCTGCAACAAAAAGAAGATACACTAGTATATAGCACAACAATAAAAGGACAAAATAATGACAAACCCATTCATTTTCAATTAAAAGAAGATACAGAAAATGAATTAATTTTTGAAAATCTAAAAAACGATTATCCTCAAAAAATCAGCTATAAAAAGGGAATAAATAACAGCTTAATAACTTATATTTCAGGGCAACAATTAAAAAAAGAAACTTCTGAAAAGTATACTTTAGTAAAAACTAAATAATCCAAATAAACTTCTATCCACAACCTTGCCTATTTACTGCAAGGTTTTTTGTTTTAAATAATTTATATTTACAAGTCTATTAACCAATATAAATTATAAAATGAAAAAAAATGAGACATTTCAACTGCTGACCGCATTAGCAATAGCTGTTCTCTCCGCAAATGATACCCAAGCTCAAAATCCACTTAATTTTGGCAGTAAAATATTCACCGCAGATCCCTCTGCACATGTTTGGAAAGATGGCAAGATGTATGTATATACTTCACATGATTTAGAATGTCAAACTGATTTTTTTATGAAAGACTGGCATGTATTCTCTTCTGGCGATTTAGTAAACTGGACTGATCACGGAGCTATTTTATCAGTAGATCAGCTTACGTGGGCAGATAATTTTGCCTGGGCACCTGATTGCGCCTATAAAAATGGTAAATATTATTTTTGTTTTCCGGCTGGTACTGGATTTAAAGATCGCATTAATCCAAAAAACAGCACTAAATGGATGGGTATTGGCATTGCAGTAAGTGACACACCTACCGGACCATTTAAAGATGCAATTGGCAAACCATTATGGACTACTCCTTATGCTAATGATCCTTGTTTGTTCATTGATGATGATGGCAAAGGCTATGTATATTTTAATGGAGGCGGAGATTATTTAGTTGCTGAATTAGCAGATGATTTATTAAGTGTTAAAGGAGAAATGTACTCGATGGATATGGGCGGTTACAAACCTAAAAGAGAAGGCCCCTGGGTTTTTAAAAGAAAAGGTATTTATTATTATACCATGCCGGAAGAGAATAGAATCCTGACTTATTATACAGCAAAATCTCCTAAAGGTCCTTGGAAATATCAAGGTGTTATTATGGAGGAAGAAAATGAAAGCAACAATCATCATTCTATTGTAGAATTCAAAGGGAAATGGATTTTATTCTATCACAGATGGCTGGATAACAATTCTGTTTGTGGAGACAAACAACGACAGGTGTGCGCTGAAAACCTTTATTTTAATGAAGATGGAACCATCCAGAAAATAAAGAGAACTTCATTAGGTGTTGGAAATTCTTTTAAATAAAAAAAAACTTCAATTAGCATAACACTAATTGAAGTTTTTGTACTCAGAGCGGGACTTGAACCCGCACGAACATTGCTGTTCACTGGATTTTAAGTCCAGCGTGTCTACCAA